>CAXGQC010000100.1:0-4181 GCA_964011795.1 uncultured bacterium
GGTTTCTCTCCGGATATGCTCGCGGCATCACTGAAACCCTGATCATGCGTCTCGTTGATACCATGCTTGCGTTCCCCTCCCTACTCTCAGGCATCGTGATTGTGACAGTCCTCGGGCCCGGAATAAGGAGCGTTTGTATTGCGATCGCACTTTTTAATTTCCCAGCCTTCGTCAGACTTGCACGGGCTGGCAGTATCGCTGAAGGAGCAAAAGATTATGTGCTTGCCGCTAGAAGTCTGGGGGCAAGCAGTGTCCGAGTCCTTTATCGACACATCACGATCAATGCCCTTTCTCCTCTTGTTGTGCAAGTAGCTCTTTCATACGCCTTCGCCGTTCTGGCGGAGGCATCTTTGAGCTTCCTTGGACTTGGTGTACAGCCACCTGATGCATCTCTTGGAACCATGATGCAACGTGGACGGGGTTTCCTATACCAGCAACTCTGGTACTCCATGGCCCCTGGGATAGTGTTGGCCATGATGCTCGTGAGTTTTAACTTCCTCGCAGATTCATTTAACGAGGCGAATGATCCGAAAAATCGACGCTAGCAACAACCCTGAAATTCTTCATGTACGAGTACCATGTCTTGGAGGTGGTTACCTATGAAATATGATTACATCATTGTCGGGGCAGGATCTGCTGGAGCGATACTAGCTACACGCCTGACCGAGGATCCTAATGTATCGGTTCTCTTGCTCGAAGCCGGTCCTGATTATAAAGATATTGACGACTTACCTGAGGAAGTCAAATACGGCTATAAATCAACAAAATCTATCTGGGATAGCCCTCATAATTGGCAGTATCAAGCGACTTCAATTGACGGCAATGTAATCGGTATTCCTAGAGGGAAAGTTACCGGTGGGTCTAGCGCTATCAACGGGACAATCTTCCTGCGTGGTATCGAAGAGGATTACAACGACTGGGCAGAATGGGGAAACGATCAATGGGATTTTGCCTCACTTATACCTTACTTCAATAAAATTGAGACTGATCGGACCTATGAGGATGATCCTGGTGATTTCCATGGCAGCAACGGCCCAATAATTCTCCACCGATATCCAGAGGACCAATGGCTTCCAGGCTCGAGGGCATTTGTCGACGCTTGCCTCGATCACGGTTTCGACTTCTGCGAGGATGCCAATGCTCCTGACACTACCGGAGTCGGTCCGCTACCACTGAATAGTCCTGATGGAATTCGCTGGTCCACTGCTCTCGGGTATTTAAGTATGTCTCGTCATCGGTTAAATTTGACCATTCGATCAGAAGTGTTAGTCAAAAATATCGTTTTCGATAAGACTGGTGACCGCCCTGTCGCAGTTGGGGTCAACGCAGTTTCAGGTCAAGAAACCTTCTTTTTAGAGGCAGAGGAAGTGATACTTTGTGCCGGGGCCATAGCGTCGCCTCAAATATTGATGCTTTCCGGAATCGGACCACAAGCGCACCTGGATGAATTTGCTATCGACTGCGTCATCGATTCTCCAGGGGTGGGCCAGAATCTGGCAGATCATCCACTGACTCAGGTGACTTGGAAAACGAAACCATCTGTCGAATTGGATGCGTCGAAACCGCGGCTCCAAGTGTTACTCAGATACACGGCTGAGGGTTCAGACCTAGACAACGACATGATTGTCTACATGCAGCACGCTGCCAGTCGAAAAAATGGCGCGGGTGAGGGACTGGGGGGGAGTTTCATTGACCCAATAGGCATCTCAGCCGGCCTTGGACTTAATCTCGCACTCTCAAAAGGTGAACTCCGACTCACGTCCGATAATTACTTGGATGCTCCAGCCTTAAATTACAACATGCTTGAGCATCCGGAAGACATGCGCCGGTACCGAGAGGGTATTCGGATGCTGGTCGATCTAGAGAATCATCCTTCAATGTCGGCAATCATCGAGCATCGGTCCGAACTGCAGGATGCTGACTTAGAGACCGACGAAGCTCTTGAATCCTGGATAAAGAAAAACGTAGGGACCGGACACCACATATCATGCACCGCGAAAATGGGGCCTCAAGATGACCCGATGGCAGTTGTAGATCAATTCGGACTAGTCCATGGCGTGGGTGGCCTCAGGGTTGCGGATGCCTCAATTATGGCCGAGTGTGTCAGAGCCAACATCAATGTCACTGTGATGGTGATGGGTGAGCGTATCGCGGACTTCATAAAACAAGGTAAGTAGCTTGATCATCACATTAATTTCGGTCTACAAGACAACTCTAAAGATCAATAGCGGATAGAATAAGTGACATGACTGACTCAGACTCGAGCAATACTCTAAAGGTCCTCGATGATCTACCGATGCTGAATGACCCCATTTGTATTGCTGCCTTTCAAGGCTTTACCGACCGGTCTGGCGAAACGGTAGACACAGTACGTTTCATGATTGAGGAATGGCACGCCACCCCGATAGCCGAGTTCGAATCAGAACCATTCTACGATTTCACTATGACCAGACCGCAGGTCAAAAATGAGCAAGGTCTCCGAAAAATCACTTGGCCAAAGAATCGTCTCTATTATGCGAGCCCACCCGGTTCCGGCAGAGACATCATCCTGTTCGAAGCCATCGAACCGAACCTCCGCTGGCGTCGGTTTACCGAACTAACAATAAACTTTCTTGAACAGCTGGGATGCACCACACTGGTGACACTGGGAGCTCTCCCTTCAGCTGTGCCGCACACGCGACCTGCGCCAATCCAACTCTCAGCAACTGATCATGGTTGGGATGAATTGTTCGGATTAGACATCCCAGAAAGTTCAAGATATCAGGGAGATGTGGGAATCATGAGTGTTTTTAATTTGGCAGTGCGCGATCTGGAATGGAGCAATGCATCACTTCTTATCCAGACACCTCACTATGTAGCTGAAATGAAGAATCCGAGAATCTCACGCGCTTTGCTGGAATTAATTGGTAGCGCATTCAATATAACGTTTAGTTATGAACGAATGGCTGACGAGTTAGAAATATTCGAAAGCCGAATACATGAGGCTTTAACGGGTTCAGGTGAAGCTGCAGAATATGTGAAACAGCTCGAGTCTCGATACGATGAGGCCGCGGCAGCTAACCAATTGTCGCGACCAAAGCAGTTGCAAGATACTCCAGAGCTACCCGAGAGTGACGATATCATTGATGAGCTCGAAGATTTCCTACGGTCAAACCGTGACTAATGTACCTTACTCTATGTGAGACCAATACAGTCTTATGGTAAAACCGCTCATCATTTCACACCGTACTGAAATGGGATTCCATCCGGAAAATTCTCTAGAGGGTATCGATGGTGCCCTGCGCAACGGCGCTGACGCCATCGAATTTGATGTGAGAGTAACGGCGGATGGCATCCCGGTTCTTGTGCACGACGAGACGATCAAGGAGCTTGTGGGTGAGCCTAGAATCAGTGATATCACATACGAATACCTGCAGAATTTAGCGGACTCGTCCGCTTCGCATATCTGCCCGAGCCTTGAGACAGCGCTTGACTTGATTCCTCTTAACTGTGTCCCAATAGTCGAAATCAAGGTCCAGCACGAACTAGCAAATATCTTGCAGGTGCTCGAATCATCGAAACATCATGACAACGCAAAAATCTGGTGTTTCTATCCGAGGGTCGTTGAAGAATTAAGATCAGTATCCCCTGTATTGGATATTGCACTGAATTTTTCGGCTAACTCAGGTCAAGCCCTCAATGGCCCAGCTACTCTCCTAGATGGTTTGGATTTCGCTCTAAGGCATGACATAGAGGGCATATCGGTCAGTGTTGATCTACTGGAAAGACCAGAGACGCGAACTGACATTGAAAAAATTCATTCGCATGGCAAGCAAATTTTCACGTGGACTGTGAATAAAGAAGAACAGATAGAATTGGCTATTCAGCTCGGAGTAGATGGGATTTGTGGTGATTCAAGTCTCGAAATAAAACGAATTGTCGAGAAAGTCTGACTGCTCAATACTTGCCTTCCGGTCAATTCAGCCCTAGAGTCGACAGGGTTCATCGCCTGCAGGCCAGGAATGGGACTTAGGGGAGTAGCTCAGTTGGTAGAGCATCGGTCTCCAAAACCGAGGGTCGCGGGTTCAAATCCTGTCTCCCCTGCCAAACACCTTTCGGGGCGTTTGTACCACTCAACAATAAACACAGATAAGAACCGGTATGTGCAGGAACCTCAGCTCTTTCTATCAAATACGTTTATT
>CAXGQC010000101.1:0-4136 GCA_964011795.1 uncultured bacterium
TGTGAATATCGACTGATGATGTACGGAGGCTTGATGACTACAGTAAATACAATTGCAGGACCGATGGAAGTTAGTGATCTTGGTCGGACGCTTTCGCATGAGCACCTGGTTAGTGGGATGGGTGGCATGGATAAAATCACCCAATTATACGATGAAGAGGAGGCTGTTAGGCGCTGTCTAGAAGCACTGGAGACTGTATCCGCTGCAGGTATACAGACAATCATCGACTGTACTCCCCTGGATTTAGGGAGACAGGCAAGAGTCTTTGAGCGTTTGGCAGATAGTTCGAATGTGAACATCATTGCAGCTACAGGAGTTTACCGGTGGGTGCCATTGACCTATTACTCTTGGCATGAGGATGCCATTGCCGAGTATTTTCTTAAAGACATTGAGGAAGGACTTGAGTCGACATCGATCAAAGCCGGAGTTATTAAGCTTGCTTGGGATTATGAGTACTTGCT
This sequence comes from uncultured bacterium, assembly GCA_964011795.1. Taxonomy (GTDB): domain Bacteria; phylum Chloroflexota; class Dehalococcoidia; order UBA2979; family UBA2979; genus UBA2979. The sequence goes on from CAXGQC010000101.1 coordinate 462, forward strand.
TGATGATGGGGTGCGTTCGCCAAAATTCCAGCTCGAGAAAGTCGCACGCGGAGCAGCTCGTGCTTCGAAAAGTAGTGGCGTGCCAATCACGTGCCATACAAGAGCTCTCGACAAACTTGGAATGCCATTGCTTGATATTTTTGATGACGAAGGCCTGGATTTACGCTCCATAACTATCGGTCATAGCAATGACAGCGGCGACATGGAGTATTTGACTACGATTTTGCGTCGTGGAGCGACGCTAGGAATGGATCGATTTCAATCTACGCTGCCAGAAGATGAAAAAGAACGTCGTTCCCGCCTTGTTTCGGATTTGATTAAATTAGGATTCGCAGATCAAATATGTCTGGGTCATGACTCAGCAGCGTACAGCCTGAATTTAGGTCCTCCTGAAGGAGGAGGTCGAATCGAGGACAGAACTTGTTGGCTGCCAGTGCCGGATTGGGAAATTAAATGGCTAGTTGAGAATGGAGCAAGCAGTGAGGAAATAGATGATCTGATGATTAATTCGATTGCCGGCACCTTTGCAGCAGCGTATAAAATGGCAAATAAGTAAATAGAAAAGAGGATTTATGTTTAAAGGAATAGATCATATTGTCATCTCTGTGGCTGATATGTCAGAAGGCCTATCTAAGTATGAGGCGATTTTCAACAAAAAAGTTGACCGGACAGGTGAGCCTGAGGGTGCTGGATTTCTTACTGCTCATTTTGAATTTGAAAATTCCGAAGTTGAGCTTGTACAGCCTACGAATGAATCAGGCCCCGTTGCAAAGCACGTAGATAAGACAGGCGGAGGTATGTATTTGTTGTCGATGCGGGTGGACGATCTGATGTCGACTCTTACGGATCTCCGAGGTAAAGGTATCCGGTTGATAGGTGATCCTGGTGAGGGTGAAACACCAAAAGGACAAGTGTTTGTACATCCGGCTGATGCAGGTGGTGTTTTGCTGCAGTTAGTCGAGGGTTAAGACAGACTTTTTCGAGATTGTTTCGCTTCTTTATTTCGGGCATGAGTATCAAGGATAACTTTTCGTAGTCGGACCAGGCTAGGTGTCACCTCAAGGCATTCATCAGCGGAGATAAATTCGAGAGCCTTCTCAAGGGACAGTTCCGTTGCTGGAGTAAGGTGTTCCGTCGCATCCGCGTGGGCGCTCCTCATGTTGGTGAGTTTTTTCTCACGGGTAGGATTAACATCCATGTCATCCGCGCGAGCATTTTCTCCAATAATCATCCCCTCATAGATTGGGATGCCCGGCGAGATGAAAAGTCTACCTCTTTCTTGGAGATTCTGAAGTGCATGAGTTGTTGACTGTCCAGGCCGGTCGGAAACGAGACTGCCTGAGGCACGGGTGCGAATTTCGCCGAGCCACGGGATGAATCCAGCAGCGAGGCGATTAATTATTCCAGTACCTCGTGTGTTTGTCAGAAATTCCGTTTGAAAACCTATCAGTCCGCGCACTGGTGCTTCGAATTCAAGATGCACATTATTTTCACCATAGTTACTCATGTCTTTCATGTTTCCCTTACGTTTCGCAAGACTTTGAGTAATTGCACCAACATATTCTTCTTCGGTCTCTATGAATAATGTTTCCAGCGGTTCATGCAATGTTCCTTCGATCTCACGCGTCACAACCTCAGGTTTCCCGACTGTAAGTTCAAATCCTTCACGCCGCATAGTTTCGATTAGTACGGCTAACTGAAGTTCTCCACGACCCTGAACAATCCATGTTTCTGATCTATCCGCAGGACTGACTTTAATAGATACATTCCCCACAGTTTCAGCTTCTAGCCGATTAGCCAACAGCCTCGGAGTGAGCTTGGTACCCTCTTTGCCAGCAAGCGGCGATGTGTTGATACCGATTGTCATCGACATAGTCGGTTCGTCCACTGAGATGATTGGGAGCGGAACAGGATTTTGGTGATCGGCGATGGTTTCTCCAATCGTAATGTCGGGTATGCCAGCAATAGCAACAATATCACCGGGTCCTGCTGATTCCGTAGCTACTCTGTCCAATCCGTGGGTTGTGAATAGCTCTGATATTTTCCCTGGCGCCATTGAACCCTCTCTACGGCAGTGAGTGATCGTTTGGCCTTTAGCTATTTCGCCTTGGACTATCCGACAAATAGCGAGCCGACCCAAATGCGGGGATGAATCCAAATTAGTCACCAGTGCTTGCAGTTCTGGAACTCCTGAGTGTGACGGTGCTGGTATATGCGCGAGAAGGAGATCTAGTAGTGGTTCCATACTTGTTCCCAACTGATTTTGTTCCAGCGAAGCAGTTCCAGCTCGGGCACTGCAGTATACGATAGGGAATTCAATTTGTTCGTCAGTTGCTCCGAGTTCAAAGAAAAGTTCGTATACTTCGTCTATTACTTCACCGACTCGGGCGTCCGCTCTATCAATCTTGTTTATTACTAGGATGATTGACAGGCCTAGCTCTAGTGCTTTTCGCAATACAAACCTTGTTTGAGGAAGAGGTCCCTCGCTTGCGTCTACTAGTAGTAGTACGCCATCGACCATCGCGAGTCCGCGCTCAACTTCTCCACCGAAATCTGCGTGTCCCGGAGTGTCGATAATATTTATCTTCGTATCTTTATGAACTACAGAGGTATTCTTCGCGAGGATGGTAATACCCTTTTCTTTTTCCAAATCCATTGAGTCCATCACTCGGTCTACCAGGCGCTTGTCGCTGTTTTCACCGGTGGATTGTTGCAGCAGCGCATCCACAAGAGTGGTTTTACCATGATCAACATGGGCAATCATTGCGACATTTCTTATGTCATTTCTCAACATCGTTTAAACCTCAGATGAAATGAGCGCTGTAATATGTAAGTCGATATGCGCTGTCTAAAAGCTCTTCGAGTTATAGTCTGTGGAATATCTTACTTGTGTGCAAATCTAGTCGATTGTTTTCTGGTCAAGGTTCATCGAAAACTCGACTCGCCTGTACACTTACTAGGATTAACGAAAGATTGAGCCAAATGGTATTTAAGGCGGTGTTTTATGCGAATCGTGCATACGGTCGATCAGGAATGGGTGTCACAGGTTATTGAACCGGCGATAGAGCCTGACCTACCTATTATTGATCCTCATCATCATTTTTGGGTTCGAGAGGATGACGCTCAGACCTATATTCTGAAGGACTTGCTTTCAGATTTTGGTGGTCACAATATACGACAGACTGTTTTCATAGAATGCAATTCAATGTATCGCGCGGACGGACCGACGCATCTTGCCCCTGTGGGAGAGACTGAATTCGTCCAAGGTATTGCAGCTCAGAGCGCGAGTGGTCAGTTTGGCGATGTAAGAGCAGCGGCGGGAATCGTCGGATTTGCGGATCTGACCCTCGGGGATAGAGTTGTTGAAGTCCTTGAGTCTCATTTGCAAGCGTCTGAAAAACGTTTCAGAGGTATTAGGCATCAAGCGAGTTGGGATCCCAGCGATCAAGTACCAAACTCACGGATTGAGCCACCTCCAGGCTTATTCTTATCGAAGGAATTCCGCCGTGGCTTTCAGTATCTTTCCAAATATAATTTATCCTTCGAAGGATGGTTCTACCATCCTCAGATAGATGAGTTGACCGACCTAGCACGAGAGTTCGAAGACACCACGATTATTCTCAATCATTTAGGTGGGCCACTTGGTATCGGACCATACGCTAATAATCGCTCTGA
>CAXGQC010000102.1:0-4067 GCA_964011795.1 uncultured bacterium
CGCTGTCTGTGTCGCTGACGCCGTTTGTGTCGCTGACGCCGTTTGTGTCGCTGACGCCGTTTGTGTCGCTGTCTGCGTGGCTGCAGTCTGCGTTACTGCTGACGAAGTTGCCACCTGCCCACTTGAGGAGCTCACTTCAGCCTCCCCCGAGCCAGACGAACAACCAAGGGAAACAGTCAACCCACAAACCGCTAATACAACGGCAAGTATTTTGTGCATACTGCAAACCTACCACATAGATCGGCTGAATAACGGTGGGCTCGTCTAAAATAGTGGGAGCTTAATTTCCGTCGTGGAGGCGCCCAGTGCGAAGCATACTTGCTGTTGTGTCGATGCTATTACTACTTCTCGCCTGTAACCAAGTCGAGACGACAGTCGAGGTGCCACAGAGCACCGAAACTGTGATGAATCCGTTTCAGTCAGAGGAATTAGAAGCATGCTTGGTTGAGAACCTTCCGACCGGGATGGACCGTCTCATCCAGCTCCGCGACGGCGTCCCACCGGATCCCACCGAGATCACGATTCTTGAGCAATGTCTAAACACCGGTAGCGCTGCTGGTTCGACGGTAAGTGGGGAGTCGAGTGGAAATCCTAGGAAGGCCAACTGGGAGGGTCCAAACCCCTTTCAGGAACAAGTAATAGAGACCTGTCTCCTTGAAATGCTTCCAGGAGGAATGCAGCGTCTAACACAACTACGAGAAGGTGCGTGGGTAGAACAAATTGAAATCGACATCCTCAACACCTGTATGGCGGAACAAAGCCCTTCAGCTAGTCCGGGCGGTGGCAAGATTGTCTGGACTGGTGGGAATCCGTTCCTCGACCAAGCTCTTGAGGCCTGCCTCCTCGAAGGTCTGTCAGGCGGACCTGAGCGGCTCGCAGAACTCCGTAATAACATACTCCCTACCGATGATGAATTTGATGTGCTGAATAGCTGCACTGCACTGGCCGCTAGACAGAGCGGCCAGTCAAATTGGAGTGATACCAACCCGTTTTCGGACCCTAACATCACTACTTGTTTACTCGATGCTATTCCCGGCGGGGCTAATCGACTAGAAGAACTCCAAGGTAACGCGCGACCGACCTCCGCCGAGATCCAAGCCTTGAATGACTGCATAGCCTCATCTCTCGGTGCGACAGTGGGAATAGGCGGATCCGGATCGGGCGGTGCGGGTGGAACCTCTGGTCCAACCGCAGAAGTAAAGATCAATTCAGGAATTCCTGTCTCAACAAGTCAACTCACGTTAGAGCCACCAAAAGCTGTCGTATCTCGGGTCAATTTCCCCACAGCATCTTTGGCTGCACTGTGCGAAGGGAATCCCCAGTCTGCACTTATGCACGATGCAAATGATACGTTCTACAGGCTCCTGCGCAGCCGTGAAGTTTGGGATGTTGGTTGCACAGGGAAAGGCTCTGTCATCGTCATTATTGACAGTACTGACTCGGCTCACCCCGCCTACGCAGACCAAGTCATCTTGGAACTTTGTATCGCGAGCGAACAAGCAATTGCGACCTGTGACAACGGTGAAAAATATGAAGAAGGACCAGGTGCCGCATCCGGGGACTCAGCTCATGGGACAAGTGTGACGGGAGCAGTGAACCATTTTGCTCCGGAAGCACAACTCATCTTGATAAAACCAGCCGGATCGACTGGCTCAAGCGTAGGTGACACTAAGGGCGCGTATGAATGGGTGGTCTCGAACGCCACGAAATATAAAATTGATGCTGCTGTGATGTCATTCGGCAGTGGGCAAAGCGAACGTGAGCTATACCGTGCCGGACTAGATGACAAATGCCCAAATGATCATCCTCTTTCCTCCACATTCGCACAAATGAAAACTCTCGGCGTCATGCCCATATTTGCTTCCGGTAACGATGGACAACTATCAATGCTTGGATTCCCTGCATGCCTCAATTCCACCGTGAGTGTTGGTGCCACTGACGAATTCGGCAATGTGGCTACGTATTCAAATTCTCATCAAGATCTCACTCTGCTGGCCCCTGCTGGCTTTCGAATTCCTGTTGGATATGACGGTGGGTATGGAACACCTGAAGGTACTTCTTTTGCAGCGCCGGCATATGCTGCCCTCGTTGCTATAGGCCGCCAAATCCGAGCAGATATCACGGTAGATGAATTGATTCAAGCTAGCCGCCATGCCTCACGACGTATCGACGATGTCCAGGTCTCAGATCTGCGTCTAATCGATTTTCTTGGTTTCGCACAGCACCTGACTGGTCAACCGATTCCATTTCGACAGTCCAATCTAATTTCTATCGACGCTACGTATGATATTTATGTGGGCCAAACGCTCGTCGCATATCGCCTTGAGAGGGAGCTTATGGGCGTTCCATTTGATACTCGTACTGTCACAGCGCTAGACGTCATCGCATCATTTGGTCCGCAATGCAGGATTTCGGAAGGACGAGTCACGTCACGTGCTCCGGGTGAATGCGTAATCAAAATCACGAGTCAACCGCTCACTGATGATGGGCGAGACGCCGGAGTACCCGCCACAAAACTCATTCGACTTCGGTCTAGAGAAGTACGCCCGTCAGATATTCAGGGCGAAATTCATTTGCAAAAACAACAGTCAGTACAGATCGCTGACATCACCCGCCAATTCAGTATGAATTTCGCTGGCAGTTGGTTCACAGACGTAAATATATTGAGCGGTGGGAATGAGGTCTGCAGCTACTCCGAAAGACAACTGAAGCTCGTCACACTCGGGTCAGGGAATTGCAATGTATTAATAAAACATACCCCTACGGATAGTAATATTCGAAGCAAGACAATCATCGTCACTATCAAGGTCAACTGACCAAATAGCCATTCATATTCGCCCTCTATCACTGGCTCTATTCAGCATACACTGTATGGGTTATGGCATCTTCATCCAACCACGTCAAAATCGAGTCGAACATCGTCTATGGCGACGCAGGTAACAGACCTCTACATTGTGACATCTACAACCCGCCTGGAAAGGAGACGGGTCGACCAGCTGTGCTGCTCATCCATGGTGGTGGATGGAGCGCTGGAGATAAGGAGCAGCTCCGTGGATATGGGATACTGCTCGGACGTCAAGGATACGTATGTGTTGCCTGTGAATATCGCCTGAATGAAGAGGCTCCCTGGCCAGCTCAGATACATGACGTCAAGGCGGCTATCAGATGGATGCGCACGAATCATGAGCGACTCGGGATCGACCCTAATCAAATAGCCGTTGAAGGAAACTCCGCCGGAGCCCACCTCGCCCTGTTCGCGGCGGCTACACCGGATGATGATTCCTGGGAAGGCCAGAGCGGAAATAGCGGCGTCAGTTCCAATGTTGCGGCAGCTATCGGTTTTTATACCCCGACTTTCTTTGGGGAGGCAACAAATGAGCCGGCGGGCGCTGTCGTCGCTTCAGCCTTGCTCCGTGATGAAGTCACTGTTGATTCGATGCAGGCAGCGTCGCCACTGACATACGCTCGGCCTGATTTCCCTCCAGTACTGCTAATCCATGGAAACGATGACCTGCTCGTACCCGACCGGGCCAGCATACTTATGTACGAAGCTTTGCAATCCGCGGGAGCGAGCGTTGAGTTACATATTTATAGCGACCAGCCGCATGGATTTGACAAAGCGCGCTCATTTGGCCGGCTATCGAGCGAAATCATGCTGCTTTTCCTCGATCGATACGTCTCTGGTCGGCAACCTGTGAAAGCTGATGTCCCACTTGAGACTACCGGAGAAAACACCACACTCGATCAAATATCTCCGGATATCACCTGGAGTTGGCATCCGACCAAGAACGGAACTGTGACTCCAAAAGATATTATGTTTTCTGACGTCTCCCAAATATGGTGGATGTGTGATCAAGACGCCACACACACATGGCAAGCCAACCCGCGCAATCGTATACGGTACGGTTGCCCGACCTGTATGAAGTGATTAACTAAAGAAAGCCTGTTTGTATGAATCTCGCTATCCGAAACGCAAATATCCGCACCATGGACCCAAACCTTCCCAACGCCCAGGCGGTCCTTATCCTGGGCGGCCGCATAGTTGCCGTGGGACCCAATTCACTCAT
>CAXGQC010000103.1:0-4052 GCA_964011795.1 uncultured bacterium
TGCATTCTCCATCGGTTGACCGGATTCTCAAAATCAAAATTAGCTATTGGTGGGACTAGAGGATCATTTTGATCACGTTCAGCTTCATGCGCGAGGCGACTCGCGTTGTATTCGGGGTGGCCGATGTGCATGATCTGAGTCTGATCTGCCGACTCGAAAATCGTATAGCCAGATTCCCCACCGTGCGCTAATAAATTTATTTTTCCTTCCGCTTGAGCAGCTTCCAAAACAGCATCGGTGTACCCTGCAAACCGGCTCTGTGGGCATAGGAATTTATCGTCAAGGGCATTCATTATTGGATGCGCCGGAGCAAGATTATCTAACTCATAGACGCCGAATAATTTCTTTTCGAAGTTCAATTTATCGATACCAGCCATATACGCTAATGCGAACCCACCCCAGCAAAGTCCCAGCGTGGAGGGACAGTTTATTCTTGCGTCATCGATCAGATCGGTTATTTCGTCCCAGTACTCCACTTGCTCAAACGGAAGGTGTTCGACCGGAGCCCCAGTTACTATCAGACCGTCTAGAGGTACTTCTTTTGTGGCTTCAGCATATGTTGAGTAAAGTTCGTCTAGATGTCCCGCAGGCCATGTTTTATAAGCGTGGGATTCCAAGCGTATCCAGATAGGTTCAATTTGCAGGACTGAGAGCCCAAGGGGATTGAGTAGATTCATTTCGTACTGTTCACCAAGTGGCATGATGTTCAGGATGCCTATTCTCAGAGGCCTGATGTCCTGCCGTGCAGCTTGATCTAGTGGCAGCCAACGAATCCGATTTTCTTCAACCAGTTCAAGAGCGTGATAGTCGGACGGGATGATTAAAGTCATATCGCACTACTCTCCGGGTTGCCATCGAGGGATGGAAGTCCATCCCTCGATTAAGTATCCCAGAATTACTTGATGGCATCAAAAGCTTGTTGGAAATCCGCTTTGATATCATCAATATGTTCGAGGCCAACTGACACCCGTACCAGTGTAGGTACTACGCCCGCTGATTTCTGCTCTTCAGCAGAAAGCTGCTGATGAGTAGTCGAAGCAGGATGTATAACAAGTGTTTTTGCATCTCCCACGTTCGCCAAGTGACTGGCCAATTCAAGATTATCTATGAATGTCACAGCATCTTCATAGCCACCTGCAAGTTCGATATTGAGCATGCAGCCATAGCCGCGTTCAAGATACTTATCGGCAGCCTGTTTGTAAGGACTAGAATCCAGACCCGGATAATTAACAGAACTTATTTTAGGATTTGTCTCGAGCCATTTAGCTAAATCGAGTGCATTTTGAGTGTGTCGTTCCACCCTGAGGCTTAAGGTCTCTAATCCTTGAATGAGGAGAAACGCATTGAACGGGCTGAGTGAAGGTCCATAATCTCTGAGCGCCTCAACTCGTGCGCGGAGCCCAAACGCTAGATTTCTATTGTCAGGCACTCCCAATGCTTGGCAGATGTCGCTACCAAATCCAAACGCGTCCCAGTGCACTAGTCCGTGGTACGCATCACTTGGTTCAGAGAATAATGGGAATTTGCCGTTGCCCCAATTGAACGTACCTGCATCGACTATAACTCCTCCAATGCTGGTTCCGTGACCTCCGATCCATTTGGTAGCACTTTCAACAACCACATCAGCACCATGGTCGATCGGACGGATTAATGCACCAGCAGCTCCTAGGGTATTGTCTACAATTACCGGTATATCGTTGCTCTGAGCTAATTTAGCTATTCCTTCAAAATCTGGAATGTTGAATCTAGGATTCCCCATTGATTCCAAATAAATCGCCTTAGTGTCCGAATCGATCAATTTCTCGAAGGCTTCGACAGTATCTCCTTCAGCGAATCGGACGTCTATTCCTAACCTCGGAAACTGTACTTTGAATTGGTTATATGTTCCCCCGTATAAGAATGAAGTAGATACGAAGTTATCTCCGGCTTGCATACAGTTTGCAACGGCCAGGAACTGTGCCGCCTGTCCAGAAGCAGTAGCTAAGGCCTGAACTCCACCTTCCAAAGCGGCGACTCGTTTTTCAAAGACATCAGTTGTGGGATTCATTATCCGCGTGTAGATATTCCCAAATTCGGCGAGTGCAAAAAGGTTGGCACCATGGGCCGCGTCATCAAAGACGAATGAGGTTGTTTGATAGATAGGCACTGCGCGAGCATTTGTTGCCGGATCGGGTTCTTGTCCCGCATGCAGTTGTAGTGTTTCAAAACGATGTTCAGACATTATTTCTCCTTAGTGTTCCCTATTTCCGTAGGGCTTACTTATGTTTTCTCTTGTAGTTCATACCTCTTGAGAGTTGAGGGTTTTGTGCTTGATTACCTTTACCTGATCAGTGACGTACTACGACACTGATTCCTCTCCGACCCGTGTAGGAACCCATATTCTTGAACATTTGATATAGGGATTAATGTGGATGGAGAGTCGTATGAGGCGTGTTACGCCATCATGCACGATGAACTAATTACCGACAGATCGGTCATTAGCATCCAAGACCCCCTTCTTTATATTCATGATTAATATACTCATGTATATCAACATTGAACGAGTGTTAAGTATATAGCGATCACGTCCTCTTGTCATTGGCGACAATCGGACGAGATGATTAACATCAGACTAATCGATTAGAGATTTACAGGTAGGGAGTGCCCGGAGTGCAATATCGATTTGCTCCGTTGTTAGAAGAACTACCGTCGAGTGTCCCGTTTGTTGGACCAGAGCACCTCGAGCGGGAATCAGATGCCATTTTCTTAGCGCGCCTGGGAGCCAATGAGAATTTATTTGGTCCCTCACCAAAGGTTATTGAGGAATTACGTAGGAATGCTTCAGGTTCGTGGAAGTATGGCGATCCTGAATTTTCCGAACTTAGAGTTCTTCTCGCGGCGCACCTTGGGATAACCGAAGAAGAATTGATAGTAGGCGAAGGTATAGATGGGCTCCTCAGCTACATATGTCGAATGTTTATTGAACCAAATGATTGTGTGGTGACTTCGGAAGGCGCATATCCTACCTTTAATTTTCACGTCAGAGGGTACGGTGGTGAACTAAGTCAAATTCCTTATAGTTCGGATCATGAAGATTTGCAGGGCTTGGTACAGGAATCAAAAAACACGAACGCAAAACTGATGTATGTGTCTAATCCAGACAATCCGATGGGCACATGGTGGGAGGAGTCAGTACTCCTCGAAACGATCGAGTCGCTTCCGGCAGAGACTATTATGATTCTTGATGAAGCCTACGGCGAATTTGCGCCAGTTGGTACTGTGCTACCTATTGATACGTCACGACGTAATCTGATTCGTCTGAGAACCTTTTCTAAGGCATATGGGTTGGCGGGCATGCGCGTAGGATATGCAATTGCAAATCCCGATCTCATCAGTCAGTTTGAGAAAATTAGGAATCATTTCGGTGTGGGATACCTGAGTCAAGTGGCTGCGAAGGCTGCGCTATTGGATCAAGAGTATTTACGCACAATGTTGGCTGAAATTGAGCAATCGAGACAATCTATTTACAGTATCGCTGAAGAGAATAGCCTTCTTTGGATTGATTCTGCTACCAACTTTGTCGCGATAGATTGTGGCCATGATGGACTTTTTGCGAGGAAGATATTGCACAGGCTGCAGGACAATGGCATCTTCGTTAGGATGCCCGGCGTAGCGCCACTCGACCGTTGTATTCGAGTGACCTGCGGTCCCCCTGAGCAGATGGAATTATTTGGGGAGGTCCTAACGAAAGTGTTGGCTGAAGAATCATAAATCCACTACTGGATTTTTGTAGCCTCCGTCCAATCAATTTCTCTAAGGCCGGCCAGATGCTCCTTGGCTAGAGCTGCATATCGACCAGGATTACCTGTAACCCATTCCTCTGAGGGTGAACCAATAATTGATCGCTTGACAACTGCTGGAGCTCCGACTGCCAGCATTCCCTCAGGTATCTCTGAATCGGCCATTACTATAGAGCCAGCTCCGATCAATGCTCTTGCGCCGATTATTGCTCCATCCAAGATGAGAGCACCGTTAGCGATCAAAGCTTGTTCACCGATTATTGCTCCGTGCAC
>CAXGQC010000104.1:0-3993 GCA_964011795.1 uncultured bacterium
ATACGCGACAGCGTTTACTGATGTCGTGCGTCGACTGACGCAGTAGTTGATTTGTGCAGCAGATAGGGCTGTTAGCCAAATATAATCTATTTCTCTATATTCATGAGTGAAACACTTAAGTATTGCTTGTGCAAAATTATACAATTAGACTGATATCAAATAGATCTAGAGGTATCGAAAGAATAGGGGAACTCCACATGTCAGAACAACAAATTCGTGCTCGTTTAGGCCGAAGGGGATTTTTAAGAGGAGCAGGGGTTGGAGCGGCGGGTATCGCTGCTGCTGCCTTAATAGGCTGTGGTGATTCAGACGATGATGAGCCAGCCGCCGCAAGTTCTTCTTCGAGTTCTTCGAGTTCTTCGAGTTCTTCGAGTTCGTCAAGCTCTGCAAGCTCCTCAGGCCCGACAAAGGGCGGGACGCTTCAGGCCGGTCAGACTGCTGAAATTAACCCTACGACTGGATATCCATACGTTTTCTTGGCCGAGAACCCTTATTTGACCCTTCCTGTTGAGCCAGCCATCAAATATAGAGATGACCTGATACCAGAGATGGTTTTGGCCGAGCGCTACGAATTCAATAGTGATCTGACCGGTGCCACAATTCAGTTAAAACCTGGTCTTGAGTTCCACAATGGGGCTCCTGTCACCGCGAGTGATTACGTGTTTGGTATCGAGCTTTTGAATGATCCGGAGTCGTTCGGGATATCCGGTTCTTTCCAGCTAAAGAAATTTTCCGATTCGATTACTGACTTCAAAGTGGTCGACGACCGAACCATCGACTTCACTTTCGACAAGCCTCGACCAAATATGACGGACTTTTTTGCGCAGCTGATGGTGACTCATAGAGACAGTTACTCGATGGTCACAGAAGGAAAAGGAGTTGTCGGTACCGGACCATTCACATGGGATGAATATTCTCCGGGAGAGATCGTCAGCTTCAAGCGTAACGATAACTATCATTACTCTGACGTTGTTGGTGGTCCATATCTCGACGGCGTAGATGTTCGTTTCTTCGCTGACATGGATGCTATGGGTCTAGCCTTCGAAGCCGGCGAGTTAGACATGTTCTATTCAGACCCGAGCGTTGCTGCACGATTCAGAGACCAAGGCCTGACGAGACTCACACCAAAGCGAGGTGTTGTGTACTGCGGGATGAATGTACTTAGCGACGAGTTGGGTGACCCGAGAGTACGTAGAGCTTTGTTCTATGCAGTTGACAGGACCCGGGCAGTTACTGAACTTGGAGAAGGATTCGGAGAAGTAACTTCGCAGTCATGGCCGAAGGGGTCACCGGCTTGGCGAGAATCACTCGAAGCTCCGTTGTACGAACCAGAACAGGCAAAGGCTTTGTTGGCCGAAGCAGGATATCAGCAGAAGCGACCAATCGTTATTGACCATCGGGCAACTCAGGTGTATATCGATCATGCTGCACTTCTCAAAGAAAATTTTGAAGCTATTGGAGTTGAAGTTGAATTGAATGCGATGGAGCCGACAGCATTCATCCAGAGATTGAGAGCCCGTGAGTTCCCGGATCTATGGATTACTGCTCATGCTTTCGCAAACTTGTCACCTGTTACGAACTTCCTTATGACGTTCCCATTCCGTGAGGGCAACATGAGCTTCTACGAGCCTGATGAATACATTTCTATCATTAGAGCGCTTGAGACGGTGGTTGGTACAAGTGAGGAAGCGCAAGCTCAGTATGACTTGTTCGAAAAACTTTGGATTGATAACCCTTGGTTGATTCCAATGAGACCAACTCAAAGTATTGTAGTTAAGTCAGAACGACTACAGGGCTTTGATAAAGTGAGTATTGCTCCACAGCAGCCTCCATATGCGAAATTATGGATGAAGTCTTAGGATAATTGCGTAGGATATAAATAACGGTGGGGCAGGTAATGTCTCACCGTTATTTTGTTCCAGATAATGTCAAATTGCTGAGGTTAATGTGATTCAATTCGTTCTGAGGCGCTTGCTTCAGACAATACCTGTACTAATTATCACTAGCCTTGCCGTGTTTTTTGTAGTCCGTTTGATACCGGGTGATCCGGCAGATATGCTCACCACGGAAGATGCCCCTGAGGGTACTTATGAACGAATACAGTCTCAGTTAGGTCTAGACCGACCTTGGCCTATTCAATACGTCGAATGGGTTGGCGGGGTCTTGACTGGTGATTTTGGCACATCATTTAGAACAAAATTTACCGTTGCTGAATTACTGAGGAGATCTCTTCCCCCCAGTTTAGAATTGGCAGCTATCGCGTATATCGTTGCACTGAGTTTTGGTATTCCCCTTGGAGTGATGGCAGGTGCTCGTCCAAAAACTACCTGGGATTGGGTACTGTCTGGATTCACCATGACAACCATCGGGATACCTAATTTTCTTTTAGGGATATTGATGCTTTGGTTATTTGCAGTCATATTGGGTTGGTTTCCCGTTGCGGGTCGCGTGAGTCTTTTGGAGGATCCTCTGGAGGCACTGCGTCGAATGGTCTTACCGGCGCTCACTCTTGGTGCGAGTCAGGCAGCGATTCTTGCACGGTATACCAGGACTTCGGTTCAGGAAGCGATGGGTCGGGACTATATACGAACAGCTCGTTCAAAGGGGCTATCGGAGCGGGTTGTGATTTTTCGTCATGGTCTACGTAACGCACTTATTCCGGTCGTTACTATTGCTGGTCTTCAAATAGGGACTCTTCTTTCTGGCGTGGTTATTATCGAGTCGGTCTTTACCCGTCCAGGACTGGGACGCACGATTATTGAAGCGATTCAGAACCGTGATTATTTGGTGATACAAGGAATGTTGCTGTTTTTGGTAACCCTTTATATTGTTGTGAATTTGCTGGTTGATATTACCTACGGACTTTTAGACCCGAGATTAAGGTCGGCTGATAATGACTAGCACTGACGAATTGATTCCAAATCGAGGTATCTATCAGCGATTTCGCGTGGGGGAGTCGCAGTGGAAATTGACAACATATCGATTTCTGAGAAATCCGCAAGGCAGGGTAGCACTTCTTGGACTGGGAGTGCTAGCTTTCCTAGCTATTTTTGCCGGCGTGCTTTCGGTGGATCCTAATGCACAGGACGCGTCAGCCCGATTCTTGCCACCGTCCTGGGAGCACTTTTTTGGAGTGGATCAACTCCGGAGGGACATGTTTTCAAGGACTATACACGGATTGAGAATTTCACTTCTAATCTCGTTTGTTTCCGTGACAGTTGGGTCCGCAATTGGCATTATCACAGGTTTGATCACAAGTTATGTCGGTGGATGGGTCGAATCCCTAGCAATGAGATTCGTAGACGCACTTTTGGCCTTTCCAGGGTTATTAGCGGCTTTAGCAATTATCACCATTTTGGGACCAAGTATCAGGAATGTCGGAGTCGCTATAGCATTTTTCAGCATTCCTTCGTTTACTCGGTTAGCGAGAGGACAGATGCTGTCAGAAAAAAGGAACGAATATGTCATAGCAGCTCAAACTATTGGTGCTGGCCCTTTTAGAGTTATCTTCGGCCATATTGCGTTGAATGCTATTCCACCGCTTCTTACCCAAGTTGCATTGTTCATGTCGACAGCAGTTTTACTAGAAGCATCTCTGAGCTTTCTAGGTATGGGCCAGCAGCCACCGGATCCCTCTCTGGGTGGACTAATCAGTGCCTCAAAAACATTTTTGAGACAGGCGTGGTGGTACCCGTTATTCCCTGGTGCAACTCTCGCCCTTTTACTTGTATCCCTAAACCTGTTTGCTGATGCCTCGAACGAGGCAACAAGTCCGTGGGCACGGCGCTAATACTGATCGACCTAGCGTAGATCTGTTTTGAGCTTGGATAGCTGCGGTTTTGTAATTGTGCTTTTACGCGAGTAGTTTTGCGCTCAAATCACTAAAGTCTACTGCCACAATGTCGAATTGATCTTCGGAGGGTATTTTGACATTTGCATCAGCTCCAAAGAAATGTTTAGACACCACATCATGTTCTTCAGGCACATGTACGT
>CAXGQC010000105.1:0-3932 GCA_964011795.1 uncultured bacterium
TGCTGGTGACCCCACGGGGAGTCGAACCCCGGTTTCGAGGTTGAAAACCTCGCGTCCTAACCATTAGACGATGGGGCCACTCGTACGAGCCTAGCAGTTGGCTAAGCTAAACGAAACAACTTCATACGTGAAATTCCACCATTTAGCCCGTCGGTGCGATATAGTTCTGAAATTGTTTGGTAGTTTAGTGTAATTCGGCGTAGTCGGAGAAAACCCTTTATCAAGAGTTCGGAGTGGAAATATGACTGACGACAGCAGCAGCATTAATTCTGAGACCACGAATCCGGGTGCCGGCTATCAACTTATGCTTCGACTTCGGATGCGTAATGAACGAGGAATGCACGGAAAAATAGCAACTGTGCTCGGTGAGAATGGTGCGGACATCTTGGATATTGATATCCATGAAGTCGGTAGCGAATTTATTGTTAGAGATTTCCTGGTTCTCTGTGATGGCCATGATCAGGCCGCGGAAATTGTAAAGGCCACTGAGGCTGTGGACGGTTGCGAGTTGATCCTGGCTTCTGATAGAACCTTTCAATTACATCAGAGAGGTAAGATCGCCACTCGAAACAAAGTCAATATCCGTACAAATGCCGAACTCAACCATGTCTACACACCTGGTGTCGGACGTGTGTGTATGGCAATTGCCGAGGACCCTTCGGCTGCTTGGTCACTCACGATAAAATCAAATACTATCGCTGTCGTTACTGATGGGACCGCTGTTCTCGGCCTTGGGGATATCGGACCTGAAGCTTCCATGCCAGTCATGGAAGGTAAATGCATGCTTTTTAAGTCATTCGCGGATATCGACGCGTGGCCCATCTGCCTGGACACGACTGATACCGAAGAAATCATTCAGGTGGTCAAGGCCATCGCACCTGGATTTGGTGGAATCCTTCTCGAAGACATTTCAGCGCCGCGTTGCTTCGTCATTGAGGAACGCCTCCGAGAAGAGCTTGATATCCCTGTCTTCCACGACGATCAGCATGGAACCGCTGTTGTAGTACTTGCCGGACTGGTAAATGCATTGAAATTAGTGGACAAACGCCCGGAAGAGCTTAAAGTTCGAGTCCTTGGAGTTGGAGCTTCTGGCGTTGCCTGTTCCAAAATCATGATGGAGTACGGAGTGAAGGACGTCATCGGATTCGACAGAACAGGTGCCGTTTTCCAAGGGCGAAAAGAAAATATGAACCCTGAAAAAGAGTGGTTTGCTGAAAACACAAATAAAGAAGGATTTCAGGGAGATCTTGCTGATGCGCTTGTGGGTGCTGATGTATTCCTAGGTCTCTCAGGACCTGGTCTTCTTGAACCCGAATGGGTGGATGGGATGAATGAGGATGCAATTGTCTTCGCCCTAGCCAACCCAGTCCCGGAAGTGATGCCCGATGAGATCCATGGCAAAGCCCGAGTAATCGCTACGGGCCGTAGTGACTTTCCTAATCAGATTAATAATGTCCTCTGTTTCCCGGGCCTATTCCGCGGAGCTTTGGATGCCGGAGCAAAAGAAATTACTGAAGGAATGAAGATCGTGGCAGCAAGAGCTATTGCTGAGACAATCCCGACTGAGCAGCTCACTGAGGACTATATAATCCCTACAGTATTCAATGAGGAAGTCTTTGACACCGTGGCTGAAGCTGTTCGGCAAGAGGCGATAAGAACAGGGAACAATCGACCGGAACATGCTGACATCTACATCCAGTAGTTAGCCGTACCGTTCTTCCTCCCAGGGGTCACCATGCATATGGTAACCGTACATCTCCCAAAATCCTGCCCTATCCTTTGGCACGAATTCCATGCCGCGCACCCATTTGGCACTCTTCCAAAAATATAAGTTTGGAATCATCCCTCGAAGAGGTCCGCCATGGTCGGCCGTGAGTGGTTCGCCGTCGTATTTATAAACAAGCAAATTCTCAGGCGAGCGTAGTTCCTCCACAGACACATTTGTCGTGTACCCACCGTAACAATGGAAAATTACGTGCTTGGCCTCAGCAAGTGGTTTGCAAAGAGCCTCGATATCAAGATATCTAACGCCTTCCCAGTCATTATCATATTTGCTCCAGGTCGTAACACAATGAATGTCAGTACGAAGTTCGGTCTTTGGGAGAGTCATGAATTCTTCCCACGAAAAACTGAGTTCTTCTTCAACCATTCCGAATACGTCAAAACGCCACTTGCTGATGTCGATAGGAGGGTTACCGCCGTAGGTAAGAACCGGCCAGTAATCAACCAATCGCTGTCCAGGAGGGAGGCGATCTCGGCCATCAGGCCGTATCTCATTCGACACAGGACCGGTATTCCGAAAAAGATTCATTGGACGCCTCTACTACTTATGTTGCGAATTCTAGAGGACACGACTGTTAAAAGAAATTCGACCTGAACTACAGAAAAGCCTAGCATCTAACCATGCGACATATTGATAAGCGTTGGTCCCCCAGCAGATTGGCTACATTCGCTGCTGCCATAGTTGTCCTTGTATTGATCGATCAAGCTACTAAGCTGATCATTCGATCTAATTTATCCTACGGATCCACTTGGCCCGACGGTTGGGAATTAATTCGCATTAGTCACGTTACTAATACAGGAATTGCGTTTGGTTTCCTTCAGGGGAATAGCGGAGCACTGGCAATAATCGTGAGTACAGCTCTGATCTTTTTCGTGGTCACTGTATTGAGACGCGAGAAATTAACTGAAATCTCCGATTATTGTTTTGCGGCGATATTAAGTGGTGCTATCGGAAATTTGTGGGACCGTTTTCAGCGTGGAGAAGTGACTGATTTCATAGACCCTATTTATTACCCATCATTTAATGTTGCTGACTCACTCATCAGTGTGGCAGCTGTGGTTCTAATCGGTCATTACTTGGTTTTCGAGTCTAGGACTACGCAAAAGAGTTCGGAAACTCTAGAGTAAATAAATGCCTGAATATTTATATGACCAGCCCAGCACAGATCGTTTGGATCTATTCCTCTCTCGCGCTCACCCTGGGCTAACAAGAAGCCAAGCAAAATCGCTTATTCAAGCAGGACGGGTATTCCTGAATGACGAAACCAACCGCACCCCAAGTTCTCAGATACGACGAGGAGATGTCATCCGTCTCCAGGTGGTAACACAGGACGTCCAGCACGCGACTATCCCGATCATCTACGAGGATTCAGAAATGTTCATCGTGGAAAAACCAGCAGGGTTGGTGGTACATCGTTCGTCCGGATCTCACACAACCAGTGTTATAGATTCCATGATCCATGAATTCCCAGAAATTGGATTAATTGGTGATTCAAAACGTCCGGGGGTCGTACATCGACTCGACCGAGACACTAGTGGCCTACTCGCAATAGCTCGCTCAGATTTTGGGCAGCTAGATTTGAAAGAACAGTGGAAAAATCGTGAGACTACAAAAACATACGTCGCGATCGTCTCTGGCGTCCCCGAAGTTGCATCCGCGGAGATCGATGCACCAATAGGAATCTCCTCTCGTGACCCACGGAAACGCACGATCGTAGCTGATACTGATCCGGACAGACGATCGGCCTTAAGTAGTTACCTAACCATAGAAACTTTCTCCGATCAGGCTGCTGTACTAGAGGTGTCAATATACACTGGCCGTACTCACCAAATCCGTGTTCACCTCCAAGGAATTGGCCATCCAATCCTTGGTGATGAGCTCTACGGAACGCCATCAGAGCTCATTCCACGCCAAGCTCTTCATGCGTCAGTGCTCGGTGTAAAGCTACCATCCACGCATGAATTCCGAGAGTTTCATTCACCTTTACCTAAAGATATGCAAGACTGTATCTCTGCATTGAGACAGATGTTTGGGACTTCAATATGACTGATGATCAGCCGCGCTCTCTTACCAATCGGCCAAGACTCCGATATGCGCCTAGTCCAACAGGTGACCCGCACGTGGGTAACATCAGGCAAGCCGTCTGGTC
>CAXGQC010000106.1:0-3932 GCA_964011795.1 uncultured bacterium
GTTTGTTGGTGGACTCCGAGATCTCTCGCCGCCTCATCAAGATCAATATAGTCGTCGAAAGGATTTTCGGGCATCGCGGGGTACTCCAAAGTCCCACCGCATTTTATATTTTAAGAGACTCGAATAATTACTTCAAGCACCCGACCGGACCGTCATGAAAGTTGTGTGAGTTCATTTTCAGGCTTCACAGTTAACAATACGAAGCAAATAAGCTAGCTTGTATTGTAGAAGTGATCGATTGGTTTTATTATTACCTTTCGACCAGCATACAGTGGATTACAAATTTTTGAACTTAGCGAGGCACGATGTCACCAAAGAGCGAATTTATTCAGGTGAATAGACTACAAATGCACTACCAAGAATGGGGTGAATCAAAAGACAAACATGCCGTGATACTTCTCCATGGATTTGCCTCGACCTCAAACTGCTGGAATGAAGTTGCTGAGGAACTATCTAAGGATTATCGAGTGATCGCGGTGGATCAAAGGGGTCATGGCCAATCTGAGTCTGATCCTGAACACGATTACTCGAGAGCGAGTCAAGTTGATGATCTGCATGAACTGGTCGAACAAATGGGACTCGAGACAATAACCTTGGTGGGGCACTCAATGGGTGGAGCCAACGCCATATGCTACGCCGCAGATCGACCTGATGTAGTGTCAGCGCTTGTCCTAGTAGAGACTGCCTCCGACATTTTACGTGGCGGACTTGAAAATCTCAAAAGGTTACTCAAGTCATCCGAGGAGTTTGAATCACTTACTGATGCTGCTAATGCTCTATACGAGTATCAAAAATATGCGGCTCCCGATCAAATTCACCGGCGAGCTCTGGCCACATTCACGGAAACTGTTGACGGAAAATGGACTTGGAATTTTGATGAGGCCTTTCGAAATCCAAGCGTGCGACCACCTGATCCGGATCCAGGTCAGAGACGACTCGCTGATTTAGGCGAAAGTGCCGAGAAAGTGGTATGTCCCGTAATGATCGTGCGAGGTGGAAAGACTGACATGTATACACCTGAGTCGATCCAAAGACTGAGTAGAAGAATGGCGAATGCCCGCATTTCACTTATTGAGGAAGTTGGGCACCACGTCCCTACGGACGACCCCGGGACGCTTTCTCTGAACATCCGTGAATTTTTGCAGTCGCTCCCAGTAATTTAGGCCCCGAACTTATTTAAATTTCCTAGTCCTGAATACGTCTAAACAGGGCGGCTGCGTTTTGCCCACCCAGTCCAAAGGAATTGGACAAGACTACACTTATCTCGGCTTCCAAGGACTGATTTGGCGTGATTCTCAAATCGCACAAAGGATCTGGATCTTGATAATTAATCGTCGGTGGCACAATGTTGTTGTGCAGAGCAAGTACACTGGCCACCGCCTCTATACCACCAGCACCGGCAGCCAGATGTCCTGTCATGGATTTAGTGGAAGAAATATTCGTACGATAGGCAGCCTCGCCAAGGGCAATTTTTATCGCCTCAGTTTCAGTTCTATCGTTGTACTGAGTGGAAGTTCCATGGGCATTGATGTAGTCAATCTCATCTGCATCAGTTTCGCCATCGCGTAATGCTCTCTCCATCGCAAGAGCCTGCCCGCTTGCATCGGGAGCAGTATCATCAGTCGCATCAAACGACCAGCCGACTCCTGATAATTCACAGTAGATATTTGCTCCACGTTCTCTAGCTGAAACTTCGCTTTCGATCATTAAAACGCCCGCACCTTCACCAAGAATGAACCCGTCCCGATTAGCGTCGAATGGTCGAGAAGCGTGTTCTGGATCGTCATTATTCTTTGATAGAGCACCCATACGGCCCATAGAAGAAAGTGCAAGTGGCGTAATCATCGACTCTGCTCCACCAACAAGAACGGCCTTCGCGTGACCCAGTCGGACCATATTGAGGCCGTGCCCCAGCGCGTCTGTACCTGATGCACAGGCCGTATTTATAGTCGTGTTCGGGCCTCTCACGCCTATCTGACGAGCAAGTCTCGCGGCGGCCATATGCTGGCCCATCCTAGTAATGATGAAGGGGTCGACTCCCTTTGAGCCTTTCTGCAAATATTTTTCCCATTCAGGTCCCATATCCAGAGCATCTCCTGACGTAGCAATCACCACACCGATATCATCCGCTCCATATTCATCAGGAACTATCCCAGAGTCTTCCAGTGCCTGGAGGCCAGCTGCAGCTGAGAACTGGGCAAATCTACCAGTCCTGCGCGCTACTCTACGCTCAAGATATTGCTCTGGATCGAAATCCTTGACTTCGCCTGCAATCTGTACGATATGATCAGTGGGATCGAAACTTGTCACCCGACTAATACCATTCCTTCCGGAACGCAGCCCCTCCCAAAACGAAGGTACATCATTGCCAATTGGAGTCACCGCACCCAACCCAGTAACGAAAGCTCGATGTAAGGTCCGCTCCGACATAACCTCTCCAATCATCATATCCCTCTAAATCTTAAGGCATTGTTCCTACTTTGAATTTCGCATCCTGTACAACGCTAGCACCAGAGCTGAAGCAGCAACGCCAACCGCGGCAGCCGGGAGTATGTCACGAATGATTCTCTCTGCACCAGCCGAGGACGAAATATTCAGATTTTGTACGTCGCCAACTAAACGAGTTTGCATGGATCTATAGTCGCGACTTTCGTCAGTTTGGCTTTTAGGATTCATCGAGTTAGATGGATCTTCTTGGGTGAGATGAGGATTGTCTCGTTTTTTCCTCTTACTACTTGAAGTGCCCGCGTTCAAAAGTCCGTAATTGGATGAAAGTTCTTTTTGATTAAACTCATCATCGATGTCGTCGCCCATATAGTTTGGTATAGTCTGATTCTCGCTCTTCTTTGACTCAGCAGGTGCTTCTACTGTTGATTCCAAAGATCCCCTTTCTTCCAGAATCGGCTCATCCACCTCCAGAGATTGGGTCCCTATTGCCAGATTCACGGTGATCGCTGGCCAACCCTTGTCATCAGAATCCTCGATAGGCACTGGAAGCTCTTCAGATACTCGGGGTACTGAGGAATTTACTACAGGTGCTTTTCCCCGCTTTTGTGGTTTTTTGGTAACTGCCACCAGTAATGCCCCTAAAATGAAACCGGCAGCAAGTGCAAGATATACTCCGTTGTAGTCACCCACTCGGTCGAAATAGAGAGCAACTGCGACCGGTGCAGAGATACCGAAAGCCTGGCTCACTGGGGTAGAAACTCCTCTAATCGCCCCTAGATGCGCTCGACCAAAAAATGAGGCCATAAGTGATTCCTGCAACGGGATCTGAGCTCCAATACCAAACCCCCACAACATAGTGACCAATACGAATGCCTCATATTGACCAGTAGGACCCACCAGTACCATCAGCATCATTCCTACGCCAGCAATTGAAAAAGCGACTAATGTACAAAGTCGTCCGCCTATTCGTGTCACTAGGGTGGGCCATACAAATTTTGAACCTAGGGCGGCCAAGCCCTGAAACAACATGGCAGTCCCAGCCTGCTCAAACGTGAATCCATGCAAAGTCATAAATGGAATCAAAAAAAACAGGCCGGCAATTAATCCCATTAAACAAAAAGAAAAACCAATCTGAAGTGTCCAAAGCGATATAGTACGGACGGCCTCCCCCGCTGTGAAGGAATTTTCTAGGTCAGCACGGGCACGAGCAACTCGCTGCTCGTCAGCCGCGTCCTCCTCTCTGGCACCATCGGGCAAAAGTCCCATATCCTCCGGCTGACGCCTCATCATCAAGGCGACGGGATATAACACCACCCATGTGACAATTCCAAGCACAACCCAAGCATCACGCCAGCCAATTGCACTGATAAGTCCGACCAGTAAGATACCTGTAAATTGAGCAGCTGAGACTCCAGTAGAGGCAATCGATATTGCCCATGCCCGGTTAGTCACGAACCACTTTGCGACAACTGCATTCAATACCA
>CAXGQC010000107.1:0-3916 GCA_964011795.1 uncultured bacterium
CGTTATCTACGATGAATCTCAACATCCATCTTGCAAAAGTCGATACTATTGGCAATCTTGCTGTTGATACTTTTTATTTGTCCAAGTCAGGGAAAAAGCTATCAGGTTTTTCGGAGTTAACTAGACTGCAAGATGCTGTTTATATAGCCATAGAGCTATAGCTCACTAGGCCTTATATTCACTTAGGCGATCATCGTGGACTAACTGGCAGGGGGCAATCATGGCTGATGTTAAAGAACTTTATGAACTGGGAGAAACTCCTCCGTTGGGCCATGTGCCGAAACAGATGTATGCGTCACTAATACGTCCCAGCCGCTTTGGCGAGCCTAAAGATGCGTTTGAAGTGGAAGTCATAGATGTTCCCACGCCAGCCGCAAATCAGGTTCTAGTGTGGGTCATGGCAGCAGGAGTCAATTACAACAATGTATGGGCCGCTTTGGGTAGTCCCGTTGATGTTATTGGAGCGAGGATGAAGCAAGGGGCAGTAGAGGAATTCCATATAGGTGGATCAGATGCTTCGGGGATCGTTTGGGCTGTTGGTGAGGACGTGGATTCAGTGAAAGTGGGAGACGAAGTAGTACTTTCTTGCGGAAGTTGGGATGAAAATGACCCCGCAATTCTGGCGGGAGAAAACCCGGCATTTTCTCCAACTTATAAGATTTGGGGCTATGAAGATAATTGGGGATCATTCGCCCAATTTGCAATGGTTGACCATTATCAGTGCTTCCCCAAGCCCAAACAGCTGAGTTGGGCAGCAGCGAGTGCATACATGCTTGTCGGAGCTACAGCCTACCGTCAGTTACTGTCATGGGAACCGAATGTGGTGGAAGAGGGCGATCCTGTTCTGGTATGGGGGGCTACTGGTGGACTTGGCGTTATGGCTCTGCAGATTGTGAAGGCGCGTGGTGGTATACCCATCGCTGTGGTTTCAGACGAGAGTAAATTTGAAATGTGCTATCAGTTGGGCGCCCAAGGAGTTATCAATAGACGAGATCCAGAGTTTACGCATTGGGGGCGATTACCCGATGTCGACGATGCCGCAGCATTTGGCGAATGGATGCAAGGTGCTCGGGCATTTGGAAAGAAGTTCTGGGAGGTGCTTGGGGAGAGAAAAGCACCGAAAATTGTTTTCGAGCATCCGGGAGAAGGAACGATCCCGACGTCGGTTTTCTTGGTAGACAACGGTGGAATGGTGGTCATTTGTGCGGGAACCACCGGATATAACGCCGATGTTGACCTGCGGTACCTTTGGATGCGACAGAAGCGGCTGCAAGGTTCACACTTTGCAACTACAGAGGAATGCAGTGGTCTTAATGACATGGTCGCATCCGGTGCAGTGGACCCAGTACTTTCAGACGTGTACGAATTTGATCAAATAGGAGATGCGCATCAGGCCATGATGGAAAATAGGCATGCTCCAGGTAACATGTCAATTTTGGTTAATGCGTTGGACCGTGATTCAACAGATTTGGCCCTGGATTAGAGCTGAGTCATTAATAGCGGTTAGGCGGCTCCAGCAGCTTCGCCTAGATTAGATCTATCTATTTCTGTGGCTGTCTTATTGGCATTTATGGTACTGGCGATAATTGCTTCGTCCATTCCCAGCTGCTCGGCGATCTCGGTGATCGGGATCTCTATATGATCCGGTAGAGCGGGCATGTCTGAAGCCTTAGATAGTCCAAAGTGTGAAAGAAATTTTTGAGTAGTCCTGAAGAGCAGAGGGCGTCCAGGACCACTTGCTCTACCGGCTGGCTCGATGAGACCTCTTAGACGAAGTGTAGCGATTGCAGAGTCGGCACCGACCCCTCGGATATGCTCAATTTGTCCGCGGGTTGTGGGTTGGCGGTAGGCAATTATAGATAAAGTTTCGAGGGCAGATCGAGACAGTTTTCTATTACTAGCAATTCCCATGAAATTCTCGACGGCCGGCGCGTATTCAGAGGCCGAAACCAAGGTAATCCCCTCAGGTCCTTCCTGCAGCCTAATGCCCCGTCCCGTGGACTCAAGCTCATCAGCTAGAAGGGACAATACTTTTCTTGTTTCTTTAGAAGATTGATTTAATGCTTGGGAGAGTGTTGCAACATCTACCGGCTCTGATGCCACAAAAAGCAGCGATTCAAGTACGCCGGACGGAGACTCAGTGTCTCGTCCAAATTCCAGAGCCGCTTGTGCAGAGCCATTTGAAACGTGTTCAATCATGGTGGTGAACCCAATCTGTGTACACCGCCGCCCCAAGTGATCCTACGATATAAGTAGTGGATTCGTCGAGGGGGTATCGTATAAATAATGATCATCGATATACACACTCATATTTTCCCTCCCGAATTTATCCGCAATCGAGCGAAATTGGCCCGTATAGATTCCCAGTTCGCTGATATCTACCGCGATAAAACAGCTTTGATGGCAACCGAACGGGATCTCCTAGATTCGATGGAGATCGCTGGCGTTGATGTGTCTGTCGCAGTTGGATTTTGGTGGGAGGATGAGTCAATCGCTGAGGATCATGCCCAGTATTTGGCAGAAGTCTCCCAAGCATCCAAGGATGGAGATATTTACAGAATCCTTTCTTTGGCGCCCCTGCCAGCTGAGTATCTCCCGGAAGGAGTCCGAGGTTCGGGTGAGGTGCGAAACAACGATCGACTTGAATTATCTTCCTGGGAGCAGAGTTCAGACATTTTGCTTGCACATGTGAGCGAGGAATTGGGGCATGACTATCCTGGGAAAAACGGTGGACTTTCACATAGGCAAATCTACGATCTTTTAGGCAATGCAGAAAAGTCGAGAATAATCGCCGCTCATTGGGGTGGCGGATTACCATTCTTTGCGTTTATGCCAGAGATCGCGAGATTCTTAGAAGAAGACAGGCTGATATTTGATTCTGCGGCCAGCAAATTCTTATATTCGCCTGAAATATTTAACCTAGTGCCATTGATCGTCGGGGATGATCACGTTGCTTGGGGTTCAGATTTTCCGCTTCGGCCACAAGATATGGAACTTACGGAAATCAAATCTATAATCCGAGATGATCTATTGTATGAAAAATTCATTGGAGCTAATGCAGCGCGATTTCTGAGACTAGATTATTGATCAAATGCTCTAGAGTTCTAAATTTGTGCTGAGGGTATGATTGACGTATGGAAAACTTTCGACAAGATGGCAGTCATCGAATAGTAGTCACTGGTGTAGGCACAGTTAATCCCTTGGGGTTGGACGTTCCCAGTTTCTGGAATGCCCTGGTTAGTGGACGCTCAGGTATTGGCGATATGACTCTGATCGATCCCTCAGGTTATGAGTGTCGAATCGCTGGCGAGGTAGGTGAATTCGACTATTCGCATTACATGGATAAGAAAGTGGGCAGACGAATTGCTCGATTTTCACAGATGGCGATCGCCGCTTCGTTGGAGGCCTTGCACCAAGCCGGTATCGATACAGAAGAACTTAGCGAAGAGCAATCGTACGGGTTCGGTGTAATTTTAGGTAACGGTGGTGGAGCAATTGATGAAGATCAAAAGAGCATGGAAACGATCCATAAACGCGGTCATAGTCGTGTTGATCCCTTCTACATTTCTAAACGCCTTGGGAATATGGCAGCGGCAAATCTGGCAATCGAGTTTGGTTTACGAGGCTATAACAGCACCATAGTGACCGCGTGTGCAGCCGGCACACAAGCTATCGGCGAGGCGGCGCATGTCATACGCAGGGGTTCTGCTGACATCATGATCACTGGTGGAGTAGAAGCCGGTATTAGTCATCTAGGCTTAGCCGGTTTTCTGGCGATGAGGGCGCTATCAACAGGATTTAACGATCATCCCCAACTAGCATCACGGCCGTTTGATCGTGATCGTGATGGGTTCGTACCGGCTGAAGGAGCAGGGATACTGATATTGGAATCCCTTTCTCACGCACGGAAGCGTGG
>CAXGQC010000108.1:0-3862 GCA_964011795.1 uncultured bacterium
TGGATCCCAGACCGCCATTGCGCCTATCATCTTAGCTATGTTGAATAAACAGCAAATACGACTGGGTCTGTGGATACTCACAATCGGTCTAATACTTTGGGTATCGTATCAGGCGCGCCTAGCATTAATACCATTTTTCATTGGTACGCTTTTCGCATATATCGTTTCGCCACTGGTCGATCGTGTGTCGCAAATACTCCCTGCAAAAACCCGGAGAGGTGATGTCTGGAGACGAGGTATATCTGTCTTGATTGTGTATGCGGTAGCCCTAATTGGCTTGATAGCCGCAATTTGGGCGGTAGCACCCTCGGTTGCCCAGCAAACGCAACTTCTTGTAGATGACCTCCCAACGATCTTAGAAGGCGCTCGCCAACAGCTAAATCTTTGGTCAAACAACGTGCGCGAATTACTACCAGCGACCTATCGGATGCGTTTCGATGATTATTTGGCGATCCTTATTAGTTCATTCAGTGATGGTGCTTCTCGGACCATAGAAGATTACGTACTAGTCGCAAGCAATGCAATTACCAAAACAATTGCCATCATTATTGGATTTTTAGTGGTTCCGTTCTGGATGTTCTATGCAATTCGCGATAGGCATTTTGCTGAGACAAGCATCAAACAAGCAAGTCCGCCAGAAGTACGTGATGACCTGATCAATCTAGCTCGAATAGGTGATTCCATCCTCGGCCGATACTTGCGCGGGCAATTACTCCTAGGTTTAGTCGTGGGAGTAGCTGTAGGTCTAGCAATGAAACTGTTAGGGGTGCAGTGGGCTCTTTGGTTGGGAGTTTGGGCCGGAGTCACTGAACTAATCCCTGTTGCGGGACCTTGGCTCGGAGCTATCGCTGGACTGATAGTTGTGGCAGCAACAAATCCCGATCTCTTCATCTGGGTTGTCGTCATATATCTCACAGTCCAACTGACCGAAAATGTTTTCTTGGCCCCTCGTATACAGGGGCATGCTGTCCGCATTCATCCAGGACTGATATTACTCTTACTGGTCGTAGCCGGCTCTTTGTGGGGCGCGGTTGGCGTAATAGTGATCGTCCCAATAGCTGCACTGCTGAAAGAATTATTTTGGTATCTTGACCGTCGATTGAGAGGTGCTTCGGCAGCTGGTGCATTAGACAATTCTTACTATTCCAGGGATAAGGATTAAATTATTCGTTCAAACATGAACGAGTTGACTGAGAACAGGAATTAGTCGAAGATTTTATCGTGAGTACTGCTTCACTACCGTACACTTTATTAATAGTACTGATCCAACTCTCAGTCGGATCAGTATGGATGCTAAATATATTTTCCTATAAGTATGAACTGACCAGGGGATACCTACTAACCGCTTCGCTCTCAATAATTTCAGCACTTTTAATATCAATCATCATCATTCTGCTAAATCCCATCCCATCATCGATCGATGGGTTTCAAACTGACGTCACGGATGAGACATTCATTCCAATTTCATTGGTGGCGCTAACGGGTGTACTCTCTGCGCTAAGTCTATTTATCCGCCGGCAGACTATTTCACTCCAAACGCCAGCGGCTACTGCGGCGTCAATCGTCGGACTCCTCGCGATACTGCTTCTCGGAGCGACATTTTCAGAACCGGCTTGGTCTGCTACTCTCCTTTATCTAAATTTAATATTCGGCTCCTTAGTGCTGGGAGGAGCCTTCATGGCTATGCTTTGGGGGCATTGGTACCTCACTTCGGGGAGTCTCCCAAAAGAGCCCATGGTATCAATGTCACTTTTTACGCTCGTGTGCCTCATATTGCACTCGATTATCGTCATAATTTCCTCTTTACTTCCTGCATCCTCTCCACCTGAGAACGAAATTTCCCTTGCCGTACTTCATATGGAATTAACATTCTGGCTTCGAATTGGAGTAGGACTCATTTTCCCTATCGCCGCAACTTGGCTAGCCTTACATGCCGCAAGAATAGGCGGCATGATGTCTACAACCGGTCTTTTGTATTTAGCCTTGGGAGCATTACTGGGCGGGGAAACTCTCGGCAGGGCTTTATTCTTCATCACGGCAGTTGTACTGTGAGTCATACCTCCGCGGTGCCAAATCCAAGGCTGTCCTTGATGGATGTCTTGGCCAGCCTTTTTTCGTATAGCCTAGGCAAAATGCTTCTGCCGGCAGCAGTGGTGTGACCTGCCGAATCCTCTCTGCCATGAAGGGCAAATCTGCAACCGCACCCCACGCTACCAAACATCGGTCTGCCACTTTTAAGTATTTAGCTAAATATTCGTCGTTTTCAGGGCCTATTGGATCTGATGCCAAACGAAGTTTATAGGGTGCAGACGAAATATATGCAAAGAGATTCACCACTACAAGTCCTGAATAGCCCCAAAACTGGGTGTATCGCAAACATTTACGAATTGTGTGATCGTCAGCGGTGGCATCCGCTCGACTGGGATTCAACATCACCCAAGTTAAGCGACGACCTGTGCCCCAGTCTCTTGAAAGCACATACCGATACTTCCCGTCCTCTGAGAATACTGCCTGCCTATTGATGACCAAACCTTCAACTCTTCAAGGCCAAAGTCATATCTTTATGAACAAGGCCTAGCCACACCTGAGCCGTCAGCTGTCTGAAAGGAAGATCCGCAAGCACATGAGGACGTAGCATTCGGATTATGAATGGTGAATCCACTCTTCATTAAATCTTCGACATAATCTATTTCTGCACCAGATATCATCGGTACTGAATCTTTATCAACGACAACACGCACGTGCTCAAGTTCGATAATCTTGTCGGTATCATCGGCTGATTCAGCGATGGACATTCCATACTGGAAACCAGAACACCCACCCCCTACTACAAAAACTCGTAGGTATGCGTCTGGGAATCCTTTTGAAGCTAAAAGCTCCTTAGCCTTACTGGATGCTCTTTCCGTCACAGTCACCATGACGTCATCGTTAGTTAACGCGGATATTTCTTCCGACTTTGAAATAGTGGGACCCATCCCTGGAAGTAATGAAGTCATAAATTAGTTCTCCCTGATTCGTTCATCAAACAGTTTAGCCTATTTAGTGATCAAGTATGTAAGGATATTAACCGTTGGGAGATGATCAGTTTCTACTATTGAAACTTTTGCATCCAAAAGTTCACTGAGTAGAAATTTAGTTCTCTCGATTACCCCATCCTCGTATCTTGCCGTCATACCTAGTCCGTACATTTCTATCTCCTCGGTATCGGAACTAATGTCTGCCGAGTATCGCACCTGGAAATCGATACCCTCAAGATACATATAGCTCGACACCTGCTCAGCCCGTTCAAGTAAATTTTTACCTGTGATTCGAGGTTTGTAATCGTCAATCAATCTTTCCAAAACATTGTCATAAAGCGTTTCTACGAGATCATTCCCACCCATTTTGCTCGTTTGATCAGGAGTAAGTAAAAGTACTTCAGACACTAGCCTGGTTACTAAGCCAGCATAATTCCGTGGGAAATGTTCAGAACCCTGGTCCGTGAGAGAAAAAAGAAACTTTGGTCTTCCTACTGAGGCTTTCACTGGCTGCTGGACAACTATGCCATCCCTCATAAGAACATCTAAGTGGCGGCGGACCGTGGACCCTGCAATACCAGTATGCTCTGCCAACTCAAGTACACTCATGGGGCTATATCGCAGCAGGGACACTATTTGTCCCTTAGTACCGCGAGCCCTACGACCTTGATGGACGGGCATTTCTCTATCAACAGTGCCAAACATCTTTCAAGCCTACCATTGTTACTGTATGCTCGAAAGACGATGACAGACCAGAATAAAAACCACAGTGACAGAATTTATCTCGATCACGCCGCAACCACTCCACTTGACCCTCTGGTTCTAGAACAGATGATGCCATATCT
>CAXGQC010000109.1:0-3838 GCA_964011795.1 uncultured bacterium
CACCACACTCGGGAAGTTAAGGATTAATTATGGGTGCTGTTAACCCGGTATCGCTAGACATTGTCTGGGTACTCGTTGCAACGGTTCTTGTTTTCTTAATGCAAGCAGGATTTGCATTGTTGGAATCAGGTGCTGCTCGTGCGAAGAACTCTATCAACATCATCATGAAAAACGTGATGGATATGTCGATTGGTTCTCTCGCGTTTTGGCTAGTGGGCTTCGGATTAATGTTCGGAGCAAATGAGAGCGGATGGATCGGCACCAATAACTTTGGATTATCCGAAATAGATCCTGCCTCAGAGACAGGCATGAATGATTATGCTTTCTTTATCTTCCAGACTGTGTTCGCTGCAACAGCAGCAACAATTATTTCTGGAGCTGTGGCGGAAAGAACAAAATTCACAGCCTACCTAATTTATGCTGTAGCGGTGACCGCATTCATATATCCAATTTTTGGATCTTGGGTGTGGGGCGGCGGATGGCTAAACGATGTAGGCCCAGGCTTTGTAGACTTCGCTGGTTCGACAGTTGTACACAGTGTTGGCGGTTGGGCAGCTCTCGCAGGAGCGATAGTCGTCGGTCCGCGAATTGGTAAATATGTTGATGGCAAAGCACAACGAATCCCTGGTCATTCGGTAACCCTGATGGCACTAGGAGTATTCATTCTGTGGTTTGGATGGTTCGGTTTTAATGCTGGCTCAACCGTCTCAGGGAATGATCAGTCAATAGCAATTATTTTCATCACAACTAACTTGGCGGCAGCAGCCGGTGCCATTGGAGCAATGCTCATCTCGTACACCTTATGGAAAAGATTCGATGTTTATATGACGTTGAATGGAGTGATAGCTGGACTGGTAGCTATCACAGCCGGGTGCGCCAATATGGGACCATCCATGGCGATACTTACGGGTTTGATA
This sequence comes from uncultured bacterium, assembly GCA_964011795.1. Taxonomy (GTDB): domain Bacteria; phylum Chloroflexota; class Dehalococcoidia; order UBA2979; family UBA2979; genus UBA2979. Next base: position 918 of record CAXGQC010000109.1, read on the forward strand.
GGCGGGTTTGTGGTTGTTCTGGCAGCTAATTTCCTAGAAAACACATTGAAAATTGATGACCCCGTCGGTGCCATTGCGGCACACGGATTTACCGGCGCATGGGGGACAATCGCCGTTGGTCTGTTCGCCCAAGAGGAGTTCGGTGGAATCAACGGCCTCTTCTTCGGTGGAGGAGCCGGGCAACTTGGGGCTCAGATCGTGGGTGTAGCGGCTGCGTTCGTGTTTGTCTTCACGAGTTCTTTCATCGTATTCAAATTAATCGACTCGGTAATTGGCATGAGAGTTAGCTCAGAAGAGGAAGAAACTGGACTTGATGTGAGTGAACATAGTGCGTCGGGATACCCGGACTTTACGAATGTGACGGTGGATTAGTGATACCTCCAAACTAATCTGCAGTAGTCGTGCCGGCCCTTGGCGGTCAGTCTCCCCATCGGCCGGCACCAACTACCTCTATGGACTGACGGAAATTATTCACTTGTAGGAGTTCAAATGCGAAAAATAGACACAATAGATAGCAAACTAGTTCAATCACAAAGCGATAAAAAAGACAAAAAAAGAGCTGCCACAGTGATGTCAATCTATGTACTTGTACTCATTACTGCGGCTGTACTGTTGGCCTGAAATTAATAGCAACAGACGTAGTTATGAGTGGGAATGCACTGGGGACAATTTCTCGCTCAGTTTCCAGGTCGGAGTACCCCAAATCCCCTCGCCTTCTTAGGGGAGTACTCCGGTCTGGAATCACTTCAGGTCATCTGATGATACAGACGACCCAAATAGCTATACGTGTGGAAATACAAAGGAGGAATGACGTATGAACTGGGAATTAATCACAATTATCGCTCAGATAGCAACGGGTATCGCCACTTTCGCAGCTGCCATCTTTCTTGCTACGCAATTGCGACAGCAACACAACGATTCCGAACGCGAAATTCTCTATACCCATCAGGGTCTCTATCAAGATTTATGGGATTGGGTAAAGGATCCCCAATTCGCCGATGTCTGGCACAGAGGTAACACAGACTACGCATCTTTAGATGGATATGAGGAAACTCAGTATCGAACCTGGTCTCAATTAAACTTAAATCTGACTGCTACAAACTTTCGCGCGGGTCACGAGGGACTAGATCGGGGTGTCGATAGTCGCATCAAGGCACAACTGGCCATTAGATGGTCACAACGGCCTGGACAAGCCGCCTATTATGAAAAGTATGGGCGGAGTCATACCTATGACCCTGCATTACGCACGATACTTGACGAAGTATTCCTAGAAACACAAGGACGGGTAATTCAATCATGAATTCCCTGCGGTATCAGTGAGTTCAATAGCTTAGGTATCGATCCACTTAGGACCGGAATGGGGGGCTTTTTCATGAATTTTTCAATAATTGTGCCCAAATTGCGACCATTAGCAGGACAAAGAGAAACCCCCAGCGAATGGGGGTCTTTGTTTTCCCTTGTTAAATAAAGGAGTTAACGGTCTAATGGTGGGCCCCGTGGGGGTCGAACCCACGACCTGCGGATTAAGAGTCCGTTGCTCTACCACTGAGCTAGAGGCCCAGAGACAGTCTATTACTGAGCAATCGTACAGTCACGTTTTGGATTTTCTGGACATTTGAAGTATCAGGCACTTTGCCAGTATCCAAAGACCCGATGTCTTATTACTGTTGAGAGATGAGCTACGATACAAAACACTACTTAGAATTTAATTAAATTACTAGCGAACAGGAGTAAGCAAGATGGAAGCTAATGTACTCAGCACGCGGGTCTCTGAAATGCTCGGAGCAAAATATCCGATTTTTGGTTTTACGCATGAGATCGACGTTGTAGTCGAAGTATGCCTCGCAGGTGGGATCGGCGTCTACGGAGGTACTCGAAATACTCCTGAAGAAATTACTGAAGCTCTGGAAGAGATTAAGTCAAGAGTTGGTGACTTGCCGTTCGGAATAGACTTGGTACTTCCAAAAAACATGCCCGAGAAGAACAATCGAGAAGAGATTGAGGCCGAGCTACCGAATGCTCACAGAAATTTTGTTGATTACCTATACGAAAAATACGATGTCCCCCGTGACAATCTCCCAGGGAAACGGTCAAGATTTGTTCGGTCCGAAGAAGTTGCACGAAATCAGCTAGATGCAGTGCTCCGCTCAGACGCAAAAATATTTGCGATGGGAGTCGGCTCCCCTCCGGAGATGATCGGTGCGGCCAAGGAATTTGGGAAAACCGTTCTATCTCTCGTTGGCGCTCCGCGTCACGCCGAAAAAGCTCTGGATGCAGGTGCAGATTTGATAGTGGCACAAGGTTACGACGCAGGAGCTCACACAGGTGAGATTGGAACATTCTCTCTGGTACCACAGATCGTTGATCTTGTAGCTGGGAGGATCCCTGTACTGGCCGCCGGGGGAGTAGCGACAGGACGTCACATCGCAGCTGCGCTTGCTCTAGGCGCCGAGGGAGTATGGATGGGCACACCGTGGCTAACTACGAAGGAACATAATACCTCACCAAAGATGTTGGCCCAGCTGCTCAACGCCAGTTCAAATGACACCATACGATCTCGATCTAATAGCGGGAAAACTTTAAGGATGATCAAATCCGCATGGAGTGAAGAATGGGAGGCTGAAGACAGTCCCAAACCTTTGCAAATGCCATACCAGGATATATTGGTCGGAGACTTACTCGGATCAATCAGTAGACATGAAGTCGAACCGCTTCTACACCAGCCAGCCGGACAGGGCATAGCTTTCTTCAATGAGGTAAAGACTGTTCAAGAAACAATGGAAGCGTTTGTCGCGGAAGCGAGTGCTGTGGTGCAGCGCTAAATACGGAAGATCGCCGGTTCGCTTTCTATACGCTAGTATTGTGGTCCGCGGGTGATTAGCTCAGTTGGTTAGAGCGCTTGCTCGACACGCAAGAGGTCA
>CAXGQC010000110.1:0-3812 GCA_964011795.1 uncultured bacterium
AGAATGATCACCGGTAATGAAACGCATCCGGATGGTCACGTGCATACCATGGATTCGCTACTTACACTCCAGGCTGATCATTCAGCAGGTAATGCGTCCACATTCACTTCAAGAGTGGTTACTTCTACTAAGGCGGAACCAGAGGCAGTGGTGTCGTCAGCGATTGGTGCCCTGTCAGGACCTGCCCACGGAGGGGCTAATGAGGCTTCATTAAGACTCTTCATAGAGATTGGCGACCCCGACAATGCCGAGCAAGAAATTGGTAAGAAACTGGATGATAAATTCAAAATACCTGGATTCGGTCATCGAGTGTATAGCGTTAAAGACCCACGATCGAAAGTTATTCAAAGAATTGCAGACCAAATTATTCAACCTGGGTCAAAAAATGATGACTACTATAAAATTGCTCTCTCAGTCGAATCTGTGGCAACAGAGCGACTGGGTGACCGTGGGCTTTTCCCAAATGTCGACCTCTTTAGTGGTTGTGTATTCGCAGCAATTGGTATCCCAATCGATCTATTCACACCTATATTCGTTGCGGGTAGAACACTAGGCTGGGTCGCAAATATGGAAGAGCAATGGGAAAGTGGCAACCGCATCTATCGTCCAACTCAGATATATACTGGTGAAGCACATCGCCCATATTTAAATATTGCTCAAAGGGATTGATGAGATATCTCGTTGTCGTAGCTTGAGCTCTGACCGCTGGCCTATTATGTACTCTCAAGGTCACCCAGTACCGAGAAGGCAGCACTCAAAAGAAACTTTAGTTATTCAGGAATGGTAGGCGAATGACCGAGATATCAAAATCTGGTTCACAAAGAATTTTGACTGGAGTAAGGCCGACAGGCCCCTTGCATCTCGGTCACTATGTTGGTGCCCTTGAAAACTGGGTAAAGCTCCAATCAGATTATGAATGTTTCTTTCTGATTGCCGATTATCAGGTTTCAGATCACGCCGAAGACTTACCGAGAGTCAGACAAAGCGTCTTAGATGTGGCATTGGATTGGCTAGCTGTGGGTCTTGAACCAGAAAAATGTCACTTTGTAGTAGAAAGCTCTGTCCCGGAACATGCGGAGCTTACAACGTGGCTTTCTTGGTGGACGCCCCTAGGAATGCTTCAGAGAAACCCTACTCTAAAGGCTGAACTTTCTGAAATCGAGTCATCCTCAAGTAAGCGGTCGGCTCCATTAGCATTTTTTAACTATCCGATGATGCAGGTCGCAAACATCCTTATGCCAAAGGCCCATTTAGTGCCGACGGGAGAAGATCAGCAGCCTCATATAGAAATGAGTCGAGAGATTGCTCGGAAGTTCAACACTATTGCAGATAGGGATATTTTCCCAGAGCCTCAAGGCCTTATTGGAAGGGTTGGTCGCTTGGTTGGTACAGACGGACAAGCAAAGATGAGTAAAAGTCTCAATAATGCCATTTTCATTGGCGATTCTCCCGAGGATGTAAATAAAAAAGTAAGACGTATGTTTACTGACCCAAACAGAATTCATGCCACGGATCCAGGGACGGTCGAAGGGAATCCGGTTTTCATATATCACGATGCTTTCAATCCGAACCGGGACCAGGTTGACGACCTAAAGCAACGCTACCGTACCGGTAAGGTTGGAGATGTTGAAGTGAAGGATCTGCTTTCTGAGGCGATAAATTCATTCCTGCAACCTTTCCATGAACGTCGGCGCAAGTTCACCGAAAATACGGACCTAGTTACTGACGCTCTACAAAGTGGGTCGCGGTATGCTAGATCAGTTGCACAAGAAACAATGAGTGACGTGAGGGATGCCCTTCAGATCAATTACTTTAAATAAATGTAGTGTGAAATGATTGAATTAAATAAATGCTAATTCGAGATCAAATAATCGGCATTATTGAATCTGGACTTGCGGCGGCCCAGCAGAACGGAGATTTGGGAAACATCCCAAGTCCCGTGATTGCCTTGGAGCATCCGAATCGCCTCGAACACGGGAATTATTCGTCGAATCTTCCTCTGAAGATACAGGGCCTATTAAAAATGAAGGCTCTCGATATCGCTGAAATACTAAAACAACATGTGCCTCAACACGAAGCTGTGAATCGAATTGAAGTTGCTGCGCCTGGTTTCATCAATTTCTATCTGGATGATTCTTGGTTAGCAAAGCAGGCGAAGACTATATCTTCGGATAAAACATTTGGCGCTGTGCCTCCTCCCACGGCAGCAGCCGTGCAGCTGGAGTATGTCTCGGCTAACCCTACTGGACCGATCCACGTGGGAAATGGTCGTGGCGCTGCGATTGGCTCTACTTTGGCTAACACATTTCGATTTTGTGGCTATGCAGTACAACAGGAATATTACATCAACGACGCTGGAAATCAGGTGGCGATATTTGGCGAAACCTTGAAAGCTAGGTATCTGGAACTTCTTGGTAAAGACGCAACCCTGCCCGAAAATGGCTATCCGGGCACATATATGATCAGTCTGGCAGAGGATATTCGTGAACGATTTGGCGATGACCTAATTGGTTCCAGCGAAAACGAACTCGAAAACCTAGGGAATCTTGGTATCGGGCTCATGGTCGAACGAATTAAATCTGATTTAAAAGGACTTGACGTGGAATTCGATCGGTGGTTCTCGGAAAAAACACTGATGCTCCCCGATCAACAATATGACAGGATTATGAGTCTCCTCAACGCCCAAAAACAAACCACCGAAAGAGACGGTGCAGTCTGGTTCACATCGTCTGAGTTAGGAGAATCCAAAGATAACGTGTTGATTCGTTCGGATGGTACGCCCACGTACTTCGCTTCAGACATTGCATATCATTTTGACAAATTTGTACTCCGAGGTTTTGATCGCGTCATTGATATCTGGGGAGCAGACCATCAAGGACACGTTTCTCGCGTGAAAGCAGCTGTTGATTGCGTCGGGGGTAACTCTGAAAATCTAGATGTTCTTTTGTACCAATTAGTCACATTGAAAAGAGGTGAGGAAATCGTTCCGCTCTCGAAGCGAGCTGGAGAGATAGTCACGTTAAAGGAGGTTATAGACGAGGTTGGCAAAGATGCAGCAAGGTATTTTTTTCTTGCAACTGGTGCAAATCAAACTATGGAGTTCGATCTGGACCTCGCGGTTCAGCAATCCGATGAAAACCCAGTCTATTACATCCAATATGCGCATGCTCGAATATCTTCGATTCTGAGACTTGCAATTGAGCAACAGATTTCTGCTGACGACGGTGACTATTCGCTATTGACACATCCAGCAGAACTAAATCTTCTCGTCAGTCTTCTACTATTCCCCGAGGTTGTTGAGAGAGTTCTCGAGGATTTGGCTCCGCATCACCTAGCTCATTATGCTCGGGAACTTGCGGCGGCTTTCCATAATTTTTATGGCAACTGTCGAGTAGTTCAGGAGGACGAACCAGAGCTTAGTAAAGCTCGCCTAATGCTTCTGGAAGCAACTCAGACCGTATTAGCCAACATACTGTCTCTGATGGGAATCTCTGCTCCCGATTCAATGTAATTCTGGTCAAACCAATCGGTCTGGGTTTTTATCGCCACTAGCTTTAGACTGACACAATGACTAACAACACTCCAAAAATCATTCTTGCCTTTTCTGGGGGCCTTGACACCTCTGTTGCAGCTCACTGGCTGAAAGATCAGCGTGGGTATGAGGTACATTGCCTCACAATTGATCTGGGAAATCTCGGTGATCAGGGCGGGATCCGCAAGCGCGCTGAAGAAGCCGGGGCGGCGTCCGTTGAGATCGCCGACGCAAAAGACACTTTTATCAGATATTTCATTTGGCCTGCGCTTCAAGCTGG
>CAXGQC010000111.1:0-3730 GCA_964011795.1 uncultured bacterium
TTTACAGTGCTTTGTTTGCAGGTGGTGGTGTTCGCGGTGGGCAGGTTATTGGTAAGTCCGATCATCAAGGTGGTCACCCGACCACCACTCCATATTCACCGGATGATATGGGTGCAACGATTTACAACACGCTGGGAATAAACCCACACGCTGAGATTATCGACCACCAAGGTCGTCCGATGCGTTTGACCGAGGGCCATGTAATGGACGTGCTCTACACAGGCTAACTATTACTAGAATGGTAATTAGTTCCTTTTTGCATTCCGGTATCTCATCAATCTATGTCGATGATCAGGTGGACCTTTAGCTAGGATTGCCTTGAGGATTATTTTTTCTAGCTCTTGGCGCTAAGTCTCAAGTATCACACAATCGCATACGCACTTAAAATCTCTATCTACGTGTATTTGCTTCAATATCCATTAAGACACGAATTAATTCTGAACTGGCATACGCACTTAGCCTGCAAAACAGCAGCCACAAGAATACTAATGGTGCTGCAATAATTAGTCCTACTATCATACCGAGGGCTTCCACAGTATTACTGCCCAAGTGCGTAATTGCTTCAACAAAAAAGACGACAAGAGCTATGGAATAAAGAACTAACGCAATCCAAAAGCAGACTTTTATTACAGTGTCTACAATGCCCAGGTATTTACTGAGGTTTGGATATCGAGCATTCCCGTCAATACTTTTTTTATTGCTTGAATCAATTGCAGCTGACTTAGCTTTTTCAAAAACGGTCGAAAAAGCGGCAGATGCAGCGCTGCCAAAGTCAGACGGTCCACCAGCAGTATTCTGTACAGATGCTGAAGGTAAAGGCGGGGGGAGTGGCTGTCCCAATCCACTAGTTGGTTGACCTATTGAACTACCACTAATTAAGAACGCTTGATTACATTTCGGGCATTGACCTCGCTGACCATTTAACTCAGCAGGGAGAGTCATTTGGTGTCCACAAAGTGGGCATGAAACATTGATTTCGGCCATCTCGTGCAATCCTTTCTTAAACTTAATAATGCTATTCTAAAAGTTCAAAGTACTCATGTCTGAATGCATTTTAAAATATATGCATATCGTACAATAGGCTAAATGAAAATGTCGGTTCAAAGCCTTAAAGCATACTCATGATCGGCATTTCTAAAAACAACATTCGCCAATCACAACTGCATAACTGGTGATCTAATCTCTCAATGAATTCAAAGGAATTAGCCAAGGCCAGGGCGCAGCGGAAAGCCCTTCTGTTCATTTGGGCAATGATTGCTCTAGCGGGACTAGCGATTACTCTTTGGGGTGAATATCAGAAAGAAGAAGCTCGAGAAAGCGCTAACTGGCCATCTGTTACCGGACAGATCATAACCTCGTTTGTCGAATCAAGCAGGAATCAGGATGGTGACAGGTATTATTCAGCCGAAATCGAGTACAAATATTCTGTCGATGGAAATGAGTACACAGGAAACACTGTAAGAATCGGTGGACATCCATATAGTGCGCATGATGTCGTTCGCCGCTACCCACTCTATAAAGAAGTCTCCGTTGCACATAACCCAGTAAAACCATCTAGATCGGTTCTGGAACCCGGAATTATATCCAACGAAAAAGCGATCCTCGGCATTTCCATGATAGGTGGCTCTCTGTTCATGGGTATCCTGTTTAATTTTATTCTCCGCAGAGCGACCCACGAGGAAACAAACTTATCTGACCGAATATTGACACTGTTGTTTAAGACGCTTTTTTTCCCTTTTACCATCGCTAATGGTAACCCTCTAATTATGGCGGTTATGGTTGGAACAGCATTTTGGATTGCTACCCTTGAAATCCATCCGGCAATCACGTGGCCAGCAAGAGTATTTACTGCTGCTTATGGACTGGGGCTGGTATTTATGCTGTGGGGATGCTTTCTCGGCTGGCTGATGAGTTTAGCAGAAAAAAGTAAACAATCTACCTGATAGAATTACCAACCGCTGGCTCTGGTGAGTTGCACTGGCAATGAGACAACTGGCCGGGTAATTCGTCACCTATAATTTTCCCAGCCTGTCCTGTTAGGCAGAGCCCAGCCATTTGCCCTGCCCTCTATGCTCTCCGTGGCTTAGATAAAATAAGCGGGATCCACAGACAAAACTAAACCTGCCTGCACAATCTGTGCTCAACAGACTCCCACCAAAGTTGCAGTTAGAAAAACTACTAACCGTTTACACACAGCTCTCCTACGACTTCAGCAGTTCCTTCACGATCGACTCCAGGAAACTGTACTCATGCAGCCCTACTACCTTTAGCCGTACTTTCCCTTCACGATCAATGAAAATCGTAGTCGGATAACCAGAGAAATTCGGTACCTGGGTACGAGTCGCCTCATCTCCGAACATGCACGGATAGTTGATGCCAAACTCCGCGATGAAGTCTTTTACCGTTTGTTCATATTGAGCTGGTTCACCGTTACCTTCGTAATTCAGACCAACGATTTGGAATCCATCTTTACCATAAGTCTCCTGAAGTTTCACAAACGACGGAATCTCGGCTCGGCAAGGTGGGCACCATGTGCCCCAGATATCAACTATCACCACCTTGCCTTTGAGACTCTCGAGACTAATTGTCTTGCCATCCTGAATTGAGGTGAATTCAAAAGCAAATGGAAATGACTCCCCATCAGCAAGCGCTTCTTTAGCTTCTGCGATAGCCGCTTCAGAGGCCTTAGCCTGCCATGCTTCAAGCTTCGCAGCAAATCCCGCATCCGCTCGGACATTCTCCAGATCTGCATCTTGACTGAGTTGATCTAAGTCCATCCCACCATAATCAAAACATAACTCCAGAGATGCGATAGCTCCTTCCACATCTTCATCTAAACTCAACGCGCACGCCTCGTTATAAAAAACCATGCTGAGGATTCTCGCACCCTGCTGTGCAAAACTTTCATTAGCTTCAATAACCTCTCTGGCTATCTTTGCAGCCTGTTTGAAATCCTGATAAGCAGACTTATCTCCCGACTGGATCTTCTTAATCGCCTCACTATTTAACTGTGTTACCTGTCGTGCCTTCTGAAGCACCTCTGGGCTTGGTAGTGCTGGCGTATCTGTCTCCACAGCTGATTCCTCTAGCGATGAATCAGCTGTAGCTTGTGAAGTTGCCTCTTCTACCACAGGCTCCGGACCGGGTTCTAAAGATCGTGATTCATCTGGTGAGGATGCACTACCGGCATCATCGGATGTATCACTCGTGGTATTGGCGATAGCATTGTTGACTTCTTCTAATGAGCCAGTATTCCCCTGTGCAGGCTGATCATCCGGTAACTCTCCTAGCTTATCCAGCTCTTCCGGAGTCATATTCTCAATCTGAGCAAGAATATCATTAATCTCTTGACTGGAGACACTCTGAGGGGAATCCTCCTCACCACTGCATCCTGTAAAAAGAAGCGAAAGGGCTGCGCAAATTATTGACAGATGTTTGATGGTCATTAGTAAACCCTCCGAAGTTTGGTTTGTATTCGTCACGCTTATTAGACTACACGCAATTCAAAAAAACAAAAAACTTACCACGTACGCATAAGTCATTAGTTATGCGTAAAAAGCTAAGCGTCAGAGATAGTGTTTGGAAATCAGGGCTACAGGTTGCTCACGCAGAACCACTAACAACCCGTCATTCGAGCAATTACTATCAATCAATAAGGAATCTCCAACCATTAGCCGACAATCAACTAATCCCCAAATAGCAATTTCGAGTGTCTGAAAAACCAAACCTA
>CAXGQC010000112.1:0-3716 GCA_964011795.1 uncultured bacterium
CAGATGATGAAGCTATGCTCGAACAAATGGGAAGTAAGCAGCCGGCTGGTCGGATTGGATTCATGCCAGAAATGGGACCTCTTGCAGTATTTCTCGCGTCACCTGCATCAGATTATTTAAGTGGTGAAACCATTCTTATGGACGGTGGTGCTATATCAGCCGGCCTTATTCCGGCAGGTATTATTCCGGAATCAGAAGCGTAGTAGGCAAGGAGTGAGATATGACTAATCAAGTTTTTCCAATTACCCCTGAAGGTGAGCAGAACCCATATTTTCCGAAGAGATATTTTGATCTGGGTGGCAAACACGCATTGGTGACAGGTGCTACCACCAATATTGCGAGGGCTCTAGCAGTAGCTCTGGCTGAAGCTGGAGCCAAAGTATCAGTTACTACCTGTGGTGTGGTCGATGAACAGGAAGTACTTGCTAACTCAATACTAAATGAGTGTTGGGCGGCATCCGGCGAAGAAGGTAAGAGCTTGACTTTGGATTTGACCGATGCATCTAGTTTAACTAAGGCAATTGAATCCCTCGAACAAGAGCTTGGTCCAGTGGATATTTTGGTGAACGCTTCCCATTTCGCCAATATAAAGCCAGTTCTAGAGTCCTCTATGGATGAATGGACCAGTGAACTGTCCAGGAATGCCACAGCGGTTTTTGTGTCGAGCCAAACCGTCGGTCGTGGGATGGTTTTGCGCGGCAAGGGTAGGATAATTAACTTGGTATCCAATCTGTATGATCGAGGTATGCCGAACTGTGCACTATTTGGTGCGTCTCAAGGGGCAGTCCTAGGTTTCACGAAATCTCTTGGACTTGAGTGGGGTGGAGGTGACGCACTTGTCAAAGATAGAGTCACTGTGAATGCTCTAGGAATTGGATTCTATGAAGGTGTTGCAGGACCACAAAATGACCCGAATCTTTCTCCAGTTTTGGAAAAGTATATTCCACTAAGACGTCTTGGCCGACCAGAAGATCTGCGAGGTGCAGTTGTGTATCTGGCTTCAGACGAGGCTGATTACGTAAATGCTGAGTTGCTGGTCGTCGACGGTTCTATAGTCAATCACGCCTAATTGAGTTATGTTCGATAACGATGAAAAGTATGGGCAGAAATAAAATATTCGTACCTAGTATTCCTGCGAAGTCTCTGTTGACGGGACTTTTATGCTCGCTGTCCGTGATCTTTATTTCGTGCTCACAAGGTGATTCTCAGGAACCTCAGACCAGCTCGGAGGCGAAGGACATACCTACTGCGAGTGAGGTTCCTGAAGCAACAGCCTCGGTAGAGTCAGAGCCTGATGTCAAAACTTTACGGATCGGTATCGGACGGCATCTGATTGAAACAGAGGCGCTTATAAGTGATCCGAATTTCCAGAGACTTATTTGGTCTGGTTTGCTGAGGTTAGGTCCTGATGGGAAACTATATCCGGATATGGCCGCTTTCGTGCCTGAATTAGAGAACGAAGGTATTTCTTCAGATCTCAAAACATATACCTTTAGCTTAAGGAAAAATGCAAAATGGACCGATGGTGGACCTGTGCAGGCAGGCCAATTCCTCCAGCTTATGTTTTTAGGTGGAGAGTTAATTGAGTCACGGCTTCGTGACGAATTCATTGAAAAACTCGATGTAGATAAAAGTACATCTTTGGACGCTCAGACGTTAGTGTTTTCGTTGGAAGAATCTTATCCAGAATTTCTTACCCTTATGACTCTCCCAGCGATGTTCCCGGATAGGGATATACAGGTGGATTCATTTGGTACCGCCCCAACAAATGGTCCCTATCGAATATCTGAGTGGACAGAAGAGCGGGTGGTGCTAATAGCAAATGAAGCTTGGGAAGATACAGTTGGTAACTTTAGTAGCCATCAAATAGAGCGCATTGAATTTATTCCGTTCAGCGAATTTGGTGAGGCACATCAGAAATTTCTAGAGGGTTTCATCGACATATTGCCTATGACCAGTCAGCACAGGAAAGGAGTAAATCTGAGCTTAGATGATTCCTTTAGTGTCAGACATGACCCACCTTCTGTTTATTCGATTTTCATCAATCATTCAGATGAGATATTTGAGGACGTAGCGGCACGTCGAGCATTGGCTATGAATCTTTCTAGGGAAGATTTGCTGATTGATATTCAATCGGATAGAAGTTCGTCACTTGAACCTGCATATTCTTGGATTCCCAGATATGTTTGGGGAAATAGCGAAGAGAACTTTATCTCACTGGCCTCGACTGATTTGCTGGCCGCTGATAGCTGGTACGTTGGTGGCGGAACGGGCGGTATTTCCCTCGAGCTTCTTTACTCTTCGGATGATCCAATACAGAAAGCACTCGCCCCCTTATTAGAGAGGCATTGGGAGGAACACCTGCCAGTGGAGGTGCTTCTTCGGGAGGAGCGTTCCGAGGAGCATTATGCAGATATTGTCTCAGGGGCTTATCAGCTGACTCTTGCCAAATGGGATGAGGAATTATTTGATCCTACCTACTGGTTATCAGATTTTCAGACGTCAGCTGCTGATAATTTTACTCGGTTTAGTGAACCACAATTTGATGAGTTTATTGAATCAGGATTGAATGCTCGGACTCAGCAAGATTGGCGCGATAATATGCAGCAGGCGAGTAACATGCTTATGGAGCAGATAGTGGTAATCCCCATGTTCAATGGGTCTGAAAAAGTTCTGGTGAGAGATGAAAATGTCCCTGTAGTAGAGACTATGCTGAGTCACTGGAATTGGGATTCTCTCGTAATCAAGGATTGATGCTGCTATCTGTTGTGACCCGATATGCGTGATCGATCGGATAGTGCAATTCTTTATCCATCAGAAAGCCGAGTCTGCTTTTATACCGTTACACTGAATTCCACGGGAGGTATCGTATGGACAGATATGAAGGATCAACTGCGCTCGTGACTGGTGCCGCGTCCGGCATCGGACGTGCGATGGCTGAGCGACTGGCGGAAGAGGGATGCGCTGTAGTGTGTGCTGACATTGATGGTGATGGCGCCGAAGACACAGCAGCCCAGCTGCTTGAAAAGGGTAGCAGGGCATCTGCCATAAAACTGGATGTAACTGACTCAACGGCGATTAAAGAAGCTATTGAGAAAACTATTGATGAATTTGGTTCGTTTGACGTGCTTATGAATAATGCAGGGATAGCTGGTGGCAGTTGGGAAGACACTATAGACATTAATTTGAGTGGTGTGTATTACGGACTTCAACATGGTTGCCGGGTCATGGCCCAGAGAGGCGGTGGTTCAATTGTGAATACAGCTTCTGTTGCTGGTCTAAACGGCTTAGTAGGCACAACAGTCACCCCTGAAGAACTCTTGCAGGGTGAAGGAGCAGTCGGAACTGGAGCTTATACTGCCGCAAAGCATGGTGTTGTGGGTTTGACTAGGCAATTTGCTGTAACGTATGGCAAGCTGAACGTGAGGGTAAACGCGATTTGTCCGGGTTACATTGTGACCCCAATGACAGCACCATTCCGTGAGCGCGAGGGCGGGACAGAATTCTTAGAAAGTCTCCATCCCATCGGTCGACTCGGTGAATCAGAGGAAATCGCATCGGCAGCGGCTTTCTTAGCTAGTTCGGATGCCTCATTTATCACGGGAATTGCTCTCCCGGTTGACGGTGGTTATACCGCTAGGTAAAACCATCGAGCCTGTGATACTAATAGGCTATATATATCTTTAGTTTTGGACGGAGGGTTTCAATGACTGCAA
>CAXGQC010000113.1:0-3649 GCA_964011795.1 uncultured bacterium
CCTCCCACGTTCGTTTCATTACGAGCCATTTCAAAGATGGCATTTGTCCCTTGATTTTCGGACAGAGTTATTCCAAGAGCGGTCACGAAAGGATACTCATTCAATTCCATCGTGTTATAGCCCCTGATTATTTTTCTTAGATATTGAATAGGATCCTTTGGCAAAACCGAAGCGAGTATCATCTTGGTCCGTGAGCGTTACGCTGATTACAGCAGTATTTTCTCCACGGCCTAATACCTTGGCTAATACATCAGCGTGTCCGCTGGGTGTTTTCAGATACGAAACACTGAACTCAATTGTCCCGTTCATTTCCTCTACAGTTGAGTCGATAACGGTACTCACCGCTCTTACTAACGCCAGGTCTACGGCGGTCGTTATAGCAAGTGTGTTCACGGGAGTTGGCTTTGGCCCGAGAGGTACTCGGTACAATGCCTCACCGTCCTGCGCGGATATTCTTTCTATCCCGAGGACTACCTCAAGAGGGCCAGTAGATGCGAATTCAGATGGTTTAGCCATATCGAATAAGTGATCCTCGGAATATTTTTATTTCTGTCAGGTATATATAACTGGTCATGGGCTAGAGATCCTCAAGAATCCACAGAATATGGAGCCAGGGTTAGATTTTCCACCGAATCTTATTTGGATCGACTATCCTCACGGGTGGAAGAGCGATACGGAGAGTTTATGAGTATTCGAGGGAAAGCTGCGATCGTTGGGTTCTACGAGATCCCTACACAAAAAGAATATCCTGATAGGACTACGTTCGGTGTAATGGCTGAGGTGGCCCGTGGGGCAATAGCCGATGCTGGATTAAGAAAAGAGGATATAGACGGACTTATCAATGGTGAGGGAGTGAACTCGATTACCGTTGCTGAAGCTCTCGGTATCGAACCGAAATATACGGCCTCAATGACAACACACGGATCAAGTGGTGCCACAGCGATTGCTACAGCTGCGGCCGTGATTAGCGCGGGACTTGCTAACTATATTTTGTGTGTTTTTGGAGAAGCACGTCCGCGGTCCAGTTCTCGAATGGTGGGCCAAGCACAGGCCAGAGGAAACCTACCTCCTGCTAGTCGAGCGACCGAGTGGGAACTTCCCTATGGCCCGGTGATAGCAATGAATGGTTGGTACGGTCTCATTAAGCAACGCCATATGTTCGAATATGGAACTACACAAGAACAATTTGCCAAGATGGTGGTCGATCAGCGATTCAATGCTGCAGATAACGAAAATGCAGTGTGGTATAACCAACCAGTGACACAGGAAGATGTGCTCAATTCAAGATTTACCAACGATCCTTTGCATCTTTTGGAGAGTGTGATGCCGTGCTCAGGAGCTCATGCTGTAATCGTGGCGTCAGCAGATCGTGCAAAATCACTACCGAATGATCCAGCGTACATACTTGGGGCGGGAGGTCCAGCTACAAGTCATGATGTGATTTGGCAAAGAGACGATATTACGACTACCCCCGTGGTTCATTCAGCTCCTACGGCCATGAATATGGCGGAAGTTAATATGAATGACGTCGATTTAGCCCAATTCTATGATTGTTACACCATTCTGGCGATGGCTTGTCTTGAGGATGCGGGGCTCACTAAAAAGGGCGATATCGGTCCATTTTACGAGTCAACAGATACTACCTACAAAGGTGAATTCCCGATCAATACTGACGGTGGTCAGATTGGAGCCGGCCAAACAGGAGGAGTTGGAGGAGGGTTCCGTCACGTTGTTGAAGGCACGCGTCAGGTAATGGGGAGAGGAGGTATCCGTCAAGCAAGCAAAGCGGATATCTGTCTTGTAAATGGCTGAGGTGGCACAGCGAGCATTATGTGCACGCTGGTACTCGGTTCGAGTGCCACCCTCTAGAGAAGATACCCTGAAAGAAAGAGATAACAATGACGAATGGAAATGCAAACGTCGCTATTAAACCTGAGCCGAGGCCTGAGGTTCCTGACCTCTCGATGCCGTTTTGGGACGCCGCCCGAGATCATAAACTGATTATTCCACGCTGTAGACCATGCAATCGCTTTTTTTGGTACCCCAGAGAAGCCTGCCCGAATTGCCTTGAATCGGACTCTTGGGAATGGCAAGAAGTCAGCGGGAATGCTCGGTTGCATACCTTTACTATCGTATATCAACCGCAACATCCGGCGTTTCAAGAAGATGTACCGTACGTGTTCGCGATCGTTCAGTTGGACGAAGGTGTACGGCTTATGTCGAATGTGGTGGATCTCGATATCCCGGAAGACGTGGAGATAGACATGAGGCTACGGGTGAAATTTGATGACGTCTCCGAAGATTGGACTCTTGTAAAATTTGCGCCGGCGTAGGGTCCCAGTCGAGTCTATGCTAATCGGCCTTATTTCAGACACACATATCCCTGAAGCAGGGAAAGATATTTCCCCCGAAGTGCGTGCTGCCTTTAGTGATGTCGATCTCATTTTGCATGGTGGGGACATCACTATGAGTCGCGTGCTCGATCAGTTGGAGGAGATTGCTCCGGTTATTGCAGCCGAGGGTAACCACGACGAACATCTCTGGGAGGATCCGAGGATTGAGCCTATCCAAAGGTTAGAGTTGGAAGGCCATAGTGTTGCTTTGATACACAGATTTGGCCCTGTTGAGGCGGATATTGATTACCTCGTCAGCGTATGGCTCGAAGATATTAGACCTGACATTGTCGTGTGTGGTGATTCGCACTACACATTTTTGGAATGGAAAGATGATGTCCTTGTTATTAATCCTGGTAGCCCAACGTTGCCAAGAAATTTGAGCCCTCGACTTGGTAACGTTGGGCTACTGGAACTATATGAAGATCAGGCCCCCTCAGCCAGAATTATTGATCTTTCAGATGGTGCTAACTCCCATCTCTTGCAGGGATTTCCAAAATTTGCGTGACTCTCTAGTTTTTCTTGTAGGTGTCGAAAAACTTATTCTTTAGAGCCTTTTGATTTTCATATATCGACCCTTGTAACGGCGCCGGTGGCAGAGGAAGATATGGTGGAACTGCCGTTTGTCTAGGCTGTGAGACCGGCTCACCTCGTACAATCTTCGAATTGTAGTCTTCGAATGACATTTTCCCTAATCCCATAATGGGCCAAGCATCCGCAGCTGCATATTGGTTGAGAAGCAGTCGTCTTTGCCTGTCAGAAGTATTCAGGGCAGAACCATGCATAATCCTTACATGATGGAAAGAAACACTCCCAGCAGGACCTTCCAAGGCAGCAAGATCTTTGCCCATGTCCCAATCGAAGTTTTCTGGGTCTACAGCCCCCGAGAAATATCCATCTTCGTGGTGATTGTAGATGGGTGCCTTATGGGAGCCTGGAACGACGAGTAGTGGGCCGTTTTCTTCATAACAGTCATCCAGTAAAACGCCTGCAGCAAGTAGATCATCATTAGTGTGCGGATAAAAAGGCCAGTCCTGATGCCATTCAACAGCCGCACCGAACTCTGCGGATTTCATGTTTAGTTTGTCTCCCTGGAGTCTAATATTTGGACCAATCAAAGCCTCAACAACATCCAGTATTGGTTGATATTGTGCTAATTCCCAGAAAAAAGGCCAATGTTGATGAGGTGCCTTGAGGCGACGAACCCGAGGATTCTCAGGTGTATGAGAGTCTTCCAGATCATATTGATTGTTGTG
>CAXGQC010000114.1:0-3625 GCA_964011795.1 uncultured bacterium
ACGCGAAATTCCCTGCTGAGCCATTTGCACCCCCACGAGAGATGATGGAGCGGTCTGTCAATTTAGTGCACTTCTCTGAGCATGAGGCTGGAGGACATTTCGCAGCTTTCGAGCAGCCAGATACGTTTGCTCACGATGTTATAACTTTTTTTGACACATTATCTTGATATACCTGTTCATGGGGTAACTTTTTTCTTCTTCATGCGTTATGGAAAGTGACTGATTAACTGGGGCACGGGGGCTCATAGTCTGTTGTGACTATGAATAGAGTCTCTTAGAGAGAGATGAACGTCTTTATGTTGGTACCGTATAATATAGACAGGCGGTTCGGTACGCGTGTATGGAGGATGGCATGTCGGTGCTTAACGGTGCATCGAGTGATCCACGAGATTTTAACTCGCCAGAAGAGCTCGAGTTCGAGAGAATCCTTATTGAGAAAGCTTCAGGGGGCGACCAACGGGCTATTGGTTCGCTCTATGATAGGTATGTTTCATCTCTCTTCAGATTCTGTCTTAGCAAGACAGGTAATGAAACTGAGGCAGAGGACCTTACCGAGGACATTTTCATTAAAGCAGTCACATCCTTGGACAAATTTACTTGGCGTCCAAAGGGTAAGAAGACCGAGGAGCGTTTCAGTCCGTTCCGAGCGTGGTTATTTAGAATCGCTCGGAATCAAATCATATCGATGTATAGAAAGCGTGATACTCGTAGCCGTGTCGATGTTCGCTTCGAAGAAGATCCTATCTGGATTGCGGATAAGGCGGCGGGGCCTGAAGAAATCACTGAGCGGAAATTCCTGCTTGAGCAAGCCTCAGCTGCTATCGAAGAATTACCTGAGAGCCAGCGGGATGTCGTCCGGCTCAGATTTTTTGGGGATATGACGGTGGATGAGGTTGCAAAGAGTCTAGGTAAGGAACCGGGGAATGTTCGGGTACTTCAGCACAAAGCGTTGAAGAATCTGAGGAGTATTTTAGCGAGTGAATTTGACTTGCTGGGGGCGGAGAGTCAACGATGAATATATTTAGGCAGACGGAACTAGATCCTGATGAGTCAATTCAGGCCAAGAGATTAGAAGAATCTCTTGAGTCAGTTTTGTCGGGGAAGCAAAGTGGAATAGACCAGCGTGAAGATCCTGAGTTGAGTGAATTGATTTCGATAGGATCGACCTTGCGTTCCGCGTCGGAAGAATCTACCGATCGTCCGGCATTTAGATCATTCCATGCTCGATCGAGGGCCGCTATCCTTCACCGAATTAGTGAAATGACGGAAGAGCCTAACACTATTGAGGGACGTTTGATACTAGCCGTCCGATCTTACTTTCGTCAGCCAGCGAACATTTTGACGGCTATGGGTTCGAGTGTTGCTACAGTGATAGCGATTGTGCTTGTCAGTGGAAACGTCGGAGGAGACGGCACTGCAAGTGCTGCTGTAAATATTGTGCCGGTAAATAGTACTAGCGCTTCGGTGGTTGCCCAGCAGGCTTTGATATCGAATGAAGTCTCATCTCAGAACTCATCACGGACTGATACCAATGGTTCAGCTACCAGCTCATTAGCAGAGACTCTTGATTTCTCGGATAGCGTCCCAATGCAAGCAATTCCGCCCGTCGTGGTTATGCAAGATGGTGGTGCGACTGTTCAGGCTGTGGATTCAGAAGTTTCGACATACGCTTTACCAGTGATTGTACTTGTTGAGAAAATCGAATTACTTCGGTCAGCTAACGAAGATGGAGTAGTCACAGTTGACTTACTCAGGGGTGTTACTGATGAATTGGCACGTCTCGGATTCGAGATGCGCTCGAATCATCCAGGGGCTAAATATCCACACCACGTTGAGGAATTTCAAAATGCGATCGTGAGTGCGATCGTGCAGCTTCGAGCGGTTGATCAGAGCGATAAATCGATTCAAGGTTCACTCATCGCCGCAAAGATTGTTGCTGAAGACACAATGCATATAGCGACGACATATGTCTACGCAAATCAGGCTTCTCGGTAGATGGTAAGAAATTAAAGTATTTTTGCGGGCTATATCCCTTGATTCATACAGATCCGGTCTCTGATTTACACCATGCTGTATGATTAGGACCCGTGGTTGAAAAAGATGGATCGCGCGATACTGATTCCGTCCAGCGAAGTCTCGCTATGGATGGTCCTACTGCCGCTGGTAAGAGCGTTATAGGGCGCATATTGTCGCAGCGCCTTTCCTTGCATTTTTGCGATACCGGCTTAATGTATAGAGCAGCTACTTGGGCGGTGTTAGGGGCTGGCATTCAACTAGATGACGAATCAAATATCATTCAGTGTGTGCGTGAAGCCGACCTTGATCTTAGTTGGGAGAAACCAGAATCTCCGAGAGTTCTTGTCTCAGGCCATGATGTAACTCAAAAGCTTCGTGAGCCGACAATTGAGCAAGCAGTCTCTAAAGTAGCTGGTTTGCCTGGAGTGCGTGACGTGCTTGTCACGAGGCAAAAACATATAGCGTCTCGGTCACCAGTCATTATGGTAGGCAGGGATATAGGAAAAGTTATCCTGCCTGAAGCCCGAACGAAAATTTTTTTGGATGCATCACTTGACGAGCGGGCAAGGAGGAGACTTAAGGATCACCTTGAAATCGGCAGAGAGGTTACGTTTGAAGGTGTGAGAGAAAGTATTGCTCGACGAGACGAAGCGGACAATACAGGGCACCGGTCTATTAGTGCCGACCAGGCAGCGGAAGATGCAATAGTCTTGCTGACAGACGGCTTGAGTGAAGCGTCAGTGGTTGAGCAATGTCTTCATGCCTACCGAATAGGAAATTCCTGATAAATGACAACTAAAAATCGGAGAATGCTACCTGGGAAAATTATTGCGTTCGGACTAGTGACAATAATTGTGTATCACGGTCTCATCGCCCTTCTTCGGTTAGCTTTATTTAGTCTGAGCAAGTGGACAGTGTCTGGCGCTGATAACATCCCTGCCGACAAGGCATGCATTTTAGTATCAAATCATGTTCATATACTTGATCCTCCTCTCGTAGCGGCCTCTTTGCGTAGCAGGAGAATACGCACCATGGCTAAGCAGGAGCTATTCGATTTGCCTCTGATTGGCTGGGTGTTCAGCGCTTACGGAGCCTATTCGGTTAAGCGCTCTGGTCGCGACAGTCAGGCATTGAGGAAGAGCTTACGGCTCTTAGGTGATGGTGAGGCTTTGCTGCTCTTTGCAGAAGGGACAAGGTCTAGCGGTGGGCCACTCCGACCAGCTCACCGAGGAGCAGCACTTATTGCTCTGCGCTCCGGCGACCCGGTCATACCCGTCACGATTACTGGTTCAAATATTCGTTTACCAGGTGTATTTTTCCAGTGGTTGTTTGGTGATAGACCCAATATAAATGTGTCCTTTGGTGAACCGGTCGATCTGTCAGATTTAGAAAATGGCAGCCGGGATGCTGCCGAAGCAACCGACAGAATTATGCGACGCATTGCGGCTCTACTGCCTGAGCAATTAAAAGGCCCGTACGGAGGAGAGCGATCAGTTGACACCAGCCCAGTTGTGGCCAAAGATCTTGAAAATTGAAGGTGCTAGCATCAATTGTGGTTGCCCCCGTAGCTCAGGGGATAGAGCACTGGTTTCCGGAACCAGGTGTCGTA
>CAXGQC010000115.1:0-3609 GCA_964011795.1 uncultured bacterium
GCAGTGCTTATTAAAGTCCTCAGCGTTTCTTCATACGGCAAGGTTATTATGGAAGAAGACTGATCGACGTTGTGCGGGGAGTAGTGACAATTATTTGGTAGCACTATGAACGATTCAGGAATCCCAACTCAAGTTATTGGATACATCAAGGATATTCCTCAGGCAGACCGGATGCTTCAGGTTGATGCCATCGAATTAGCCTGTGAAAACGAGAGCCTCAATCTGCTGAATATCTTCGATGCGGATACACAAGAACCCTATACGGCCCTGGCTGATCTTTGCGGCTCACTTTTTGAGACACCGATCGACTATCTTATGGTTTTTGGAGGAGCAATCGAAGTTTTCGGTGAAACTGCCTTAGAACAAGCGCGTACAGTAATTGCATTGACACACCTCGGAGCAGAAATTCGAATCGCCGACGGACAGAGTCCACAAACTGCATTGAAACAAAGCTGGTCTGCCCGTCCACACCCACAACTATTTAGAGAACGTTCGAAAACTGCGATGAGAAACCTCGCTCGACGAACACTCAGTCTGGGACGGACACCATACGGTTATCAAGCACAAAACAGAACTCTAGTCACGCAGGAGGATGAGGCTAAAGTAGTTCGAATAATCTTCGATTCATACGTTTCAGACGGAATTGGGCTAAGGAAAATAACTAGAAAATTAAATGACAGTGGATACCTCACAAGGAGAGATCGTCCATGGTCCGTTTCGTCGGTTCGCACAATACTCCAAAACGAGGTTTATACCGGCGTATACAGGAGATCTGGAACGGTAATCCCTCAGGCGCATGAAGCGATCATCGATTCACAAACGTATAAACTTGCTAACAGCAAGAAACAAGAGCGAAAGGAGCGAATAGAATCCCAGAGAAGTTCTACGGCTGTCCGTCACGAATATATACTGTCCAACCTAGTCCTATGTGGTGCATGCAATTCCAGTATGATTGGAGCAGTCCGAACTAATCCTACAACACAGCAACAGGAGAAACTTTACAGGTGCTCTGCTGCGACAAATCAGGGCAGATGCAAGTATCGCAGCGCAAGTGAAACAAGCCTACTGACCGCAGTCAGAAAAGTTCTAGTTGGAAGAAAGTACCATTTTGTAGAAACTGATAGACGAACTGCAACAGAGTTTGCCACTAACCATGCCCGAATCGAGCGGACAGATCGAGATGTCTCCGCTTATTTGGATCGCTGGGTCGAAAACAGAATAACTTTTCCGCAACTGATCAATCAGGCAGGCAGATCGACACTTGAGAATATTTTCTCGCGAGCTGAACAGGCTACAGGACCTCGACAAAATTCATCTAGACTTATCACCGAACTACAGAATAATTGGACGAGTCTCGATTCACTTCAACTGAAAGACTTGCTCAACTCGGTGGTACACCACATCATCGTAGATACAGAAAAACCCGCTGTTTATTTACGGCCGATCATAGATTGATCCGAGATACACGTAATTGATTTTATACAAGCGATCCCTCGATCGTGGTAATGTTGATCAGTCAGGGGGCCAGACGATCGCTGCCAAACATACTTTGGTGGAGGAAAGTCCGAACTCCACCGGACAGGGCGCCGGCTAACGGCCGGGCGGCGCAAGCCGACGGAAAGTGTCACAGAAATATACCGCCGTTTAACGGTAAGGGTGAAATGGTGCGGTAAGAGCGCACCGGCGCATTGGTAACATTGCGGCCAGACAAACCCCGCTCGGAGCAAGGCCAAATAGGAGGTTTCGGGTGTCCGGCTCTAGCCTCGGGTAGGCCGCATGAGGTGTCAAGTAATTGTCACCCCAGATGGATGATCGTCCGTTCTCGGTAGTAGGCTCACCGAGTAGACAGAATTCGGCTTATCGGCCCCCTGACCGCCTATACTCATTGAGGTTGATATGAGTCCTCAGAAGCTCATAAGTAAGGGTCGAGTAAGTTGGAATACAACGTGTCTGCATTGCTGCAGGAAAGACCTGGTTCCACCCGAACTTTTCTGGTTGACGAGAAGTATCAATTACAAGAAGTTATGGGGTCCTTGGCTCTAATGAAGATCGAACACGGGATATTGGTAAGTGCCGATCTGCGTGTTAGCAATATTGGGCTGGAATGCTCAAGCTGCCTTACCCAATTCAAAACTGATTTGGATGTCTCATTCCAGGAAGAATTTATGCCCAAATACCATCCAGAATTCGGCACTCTACTACCAAGTGAAGAAGATGATTTTAGAATAGACGACCGTATGGTCCTGAATATTAATGAAGCACTCCGTCAATATCTAGAGACTGAGATCCCTATCGCACCTCGATGTCAACAGTATTGTCTCGGCTTGTGCAGTGGATGCGGTCAGAATTTAAATACTGACGAGTGCGCCTGTAAAGAAGAGTCGTAATAGAATACTGCTCTGTAGACATTCATGCTGATGCTATGTATGAGATAATACGAAGTACTCGAAGAGGGTAAAGAAAGAGGAACAGAAGATGGCCGTACCAAAAAGACGGACACCGAAAGCCAAGCAACAACATCGACGAAGCCATCACCATGTTGGTCTTCCGCAAATCGTCCGTGACAGAGCAAGTGGTGGATGGAAGATGAACCACACGGCAGGAGCCGAAAGGGATAGGAAAGGCCGCCTAGTCGCCGATCAAGTGGATACGACGACAAATGACGTCTAGCTATGTCAGCTCAGTTGATAATCATTTAGAGTCACTCAGGTTATTGCCTGAAGATCGCTCACACGGCTGGATATTTCCTGGTCAGGGTGCACAATCCGTAGGTATGGCACAAGATCTCGCTGACACATTTGAAGTGGCTGAACAGGTATTCACTGAGGCCAATAAGGCCCTAGGCTTCGACTTGGCAAAAATCTGTTTTAAAGGACCGAGTGAGACGCTTTCGCAAACAAAATTTACACAACCGGCACTGGTTACCCACTCCATCGCGGCGCTGCTTGCCGCACATGATGCCAAGAAAATTACAGCACGGCCTGCGTTTACTGCTGGTCATTCACTTGGAGAATATGCTTCATTGATAGTTTCTGGGTCTATAGGTTTCGCAGATGGCATAAAACTGGTCCAAGCGAGAGGCCAATTAATGCAGGATGCTTGCGACGTTGAGGTCGGCACTATGGCAGCGGTCCTCGGCCTTGATGTACCTGCCATACAGGAATTGTGTACCAATAATTCCTCTAACATATGCAATATCAACGCCCCGGGGAATGTCACTATTGGTGGAAGTGAAAAAGCGGTCAGCGATTCCATGGAAGCAGCAGCTGAGGCAGGTGCTGCAAAAGTAGTGCCACTTAGTGTCGCTGGTGCATTTCATACCCCACTAATGCAAACAGCTGCCGACGGGATGGTTGATATTGTAGAAAACTTCGTATTCGCTGACCCGGTAATTCCAGTAGTTTCAAATGTCAGTGCAGACACGATAGTTTCCGGAGAGAGTATCGCCGCCGAATTACTCGCTCAGATCACCGCCCCTGTACTCTGGCTGGACGGCGTTAATCATATGCATTCGGAGGGCGTCCGCTCCCTTTTTGAATTCGGGCCTGGAAGAGTATTAACTGGTGCAGCTAAGAGAACTCATTCGGACTTTGATTTGAATAACATAGG
>CAXGQC010000116.1:0-3594 GCA_964011795.1 uncultured bacterium
ATCGATGAATTATTAACTCGATACCCGAAGGAGTCAATTGTACCTTTGCGGATGATCAACCTGAGTAATGTATCAGCTGATGGTTCAGACTCTCTTGTGATCGGAGGCGCGATCGATTCAGATTTGTCAGTGCTCGGGAGTAGAGACGCTTACACGGTTACGACGGAGTTTCCGAATATAGCTCTCCGCTACTTGACCGAGATGCAAGCCCGTAATTATCGGATCCTTGATGTTTGGGCTCAACCAGAGGCCTGGCCTCCCGAAGATGCAGATTTTACTATTGCTACGGAGTCAGCGGTTGCGAGGGAAGGTCTGCAGGTACTTTCACATGTGCACCGTGGTGGCATATGGCTGATCGCGAATAAAAATTCTTTGGCGATGAAAAATTTATCGCATGCTTTGGGCCCTCTACTTTCAATGCAATCTTCCGAACAAAATTCCGGCTTGGTCCATCCTGAGCCTGTGGAAAAGCTGGAGATGATTCCTGTGAGAGCTCGAACTCGCCAGCGGGATCCCGACAATACGGTACGTATTGCCGTTCCGGACGGACATGCGCAAAGGCATACAGTGAAGGCATTGGCTGATGCAGGGATTGTTTTCGATGGCTATGACGAGACAGTTGCAGTAAGGCGCCCTAGTTCATCAGATTCGGGTATCTCTGTTAAGGTATTTCGTCCTCAAGATATGCCCCGCGCTGTGGCGATGGGGTTGTTTGATCTGGCGATGACTGGAAGAGATTGGTTAGAAAACTTCCTGTCACTCTACCCTGAGGCGCCAGTTGAAGAACTAGTCGATCTCGGACGTTCTGAATACAAACTTGGTGCTGTCATTTCGAACGAGCTAGATGTTGATTCAATGGATGAGGCGATTACTGAATGGCGTCGTGATGACCCTGATCGGGTCATACGCGTGACGTCAGAATATGCAGCACTTGCCGACAAGTACGCCCGAACCAACAGGCTGGGAAGATATTCAGTAATACCTATATCTGGTGCATCGGAAGGATTCGTTCCTGAAGATGCGGAAATACTAATCGAGGGAACGGAAACTGGGGCCACTCTTGCTGCGAACAATCTATCGATGATTGACGTAATGATCTGGTCAACTAATTGTATTATTGGTCGTAAGGGTGGATATCCAGACCGACAGCAGACGATGATTAATTCGATATTGGATAAATTTTAAATGAGAATGGGAAGAGAGGCTTCTGAGAGTGCCGCAATTAGGTAGCCATCTATACAGTGCCTATGCTATCGCCGAAATGCTCGATTGTCAGGAGATCGATAGAGCTCGTGGGGCTTATTTCTTGGGTGCAACTGCTCCTGATGTGAGGGTTATTACTAGAAATGATCGAGCGGTGACTCATTTTTTTGACCTTGCCGAATACGGAGTTCAGGACTCTGTAGGGAGGATGTTCAGAGAGTATCCGGACCTCGAATTTGGTTCCGATAGCGAGCAAGACTACGTCGCATTTATCCTAGGATATATAACTCACCTAGTGCTAGATGAGCTTTTTATATCTGAAGTGTATCGCCCAATTTTTGCCCCTGTTGCCGAAGTGATTGGCGGACCGCGCGCGAATCTTCTCGATAGAGTGATGCAGTATGAAGTTGATAGAGTAGACCGAACGAACCAGAGTGCTATGGAGAGCGTGACTAGGTCACTCAGGACGTCGTTTTCACTCCCTAATCTCCCATTTATTGAACAGGAATCACTGGTTGAATGGCTTGACGTGTCGATTGACATCTCTTTACAGCCACCAGATTATTCTCGCTTCGCAAAGATGCTGGGCCGGCATATAGAAAATGTTGAACTTGGCGGCGAAGTCATGTCAGACTTAGAAAAAGATCCGGAACGATTGTTAGAAGAAGCCTATCAGTACGTTTCCCTGGAGGAAGTGGCGGACTTCCTCGCAGGAGCGAGAATAGTTATACGGGATAGGCTGCTGGAATACTTGAGGTGAGTTCATGGCTGAAATAAATACTTCTATGCTCTTACGGATTTTAGAAGATGGTTCTGTCGAGGCGGATCGTCTGATCCGACGTGAAATAGGACTTGACGCATCCATTAGCAGCGCGATGCAAACGAGCCTGAATAATACTTGGCCAGACAGAACAGAGGATATTTCTCCGTCTTCTCATGTCGGTCGAATAATTTCAGAGGTCAAGAGCGGAGGCGATCAAGCCCTGCAGCGGTTTACCAAACTATTTGACGGATCAGAGTATGGTGAAACTGAAGTTAGTGAAGAGGAAATAGTCGAAGCGTTCAAAACCATCCCTATCGATGACCTTGAAGCTATCCAATTCACCGTAGCTAGGATAAAAAAATATCATGAGGACCAACTTAAGCATGGGCCTCAATCCTTCATGAAACGTAGTATGGGATGGTCTGTTCGTCCTTTGACACGCGTAGGTATCTATATGACTGGAGGGGAGGCGGCTCTTCCCTCATCGGTGATTCATAGTGCAGTTCCAGCGGTCGTCGCTGGTGTTAAGGAGTTAGTTGGATTCTCTGCACCCATGAAGAATGGAAAGATAAATCCACATAAGCTTGTGGCGGCTAGACTGTCGGGGATCGATAAAGTCTATAGAGGCTCAGGGGCACAGGCTCTTGCAGCGATGGCATATGGGACCGAGGTCTCGGGTCGGGTTGATAAGATATTTGGTCCTGGTGGCCTGTTTGTGACCTTGGCAAAGAAGCAGTTATTTGGTGACGTCGGAATAGACTCAATCTACGGACCCACAGAGACGTTAGTCATTGCTGATCAATCAGCATCCCCGTCTTTAGCGGCAGCCGATTTGTTGGCTCAGGCGGAGCATGACGTACTGGCGACACCGATCCTCCTCTGTGATTCGTCCGAGTTTGCCGAGAGAACTGCAGAGTATGTCAACGAGCAAGTCATGTCGTTGGAACGCCGTGAAATCGCGGAAGCCGCGATTAGTCGGGGTGGAGCGATTGTGGTTGAAAACTTATCACGGGCGGTAGATCTCTCGAATGCGTTTGCTCCGGAGCACCTCTGCCTGTTGGTGCGCGCACCGGAGGAACTTATTGAAAGTATTACCAATTGTGGAGGGATATTTGTGGGTGAATCCTCGCCTGAGGTATTAGGTGACTATACGGCTGGGCCGAGTCACGTTATGCCGACCGGCGGTTCAGCGCGATGGGCATCGCCTCTTTCAGTGCTTGATTTCCTGAAAATTACTTCGATAGTGGCCTTAGATGATGATGAGTTGCTCCGTCTCGGACCAGACGCTGCGATCCTCGCTCGAGCGGAAGGATTGACTGGTCATGCTCTGAGTATTGAGAGAAGGCTCCAAAGATAACAAGTTCACTGAGAATTTGAAGATAGGACTCTACCATGGAAATACAGGACCTACTAAAACCATCTATGCGGACATTACCCCCATATGCTGCGCTTGAAGACGTAAACGTACTCGCCCGAGAACTTGGCTTGGATCCGGATACAATTATTAAAATCGATGGCAATGAGAATGCTTTTGGACCATCTGAGCATGCGATCTCTGCCATCACTAATTCCTTATTAAATACGGTCCATCGATATGGCGATGCAGAGCAGCGTGCACTTCGAGAATC
>CAXGQC010000117.1:0-3576 GCA_964011795.1 uncultured bacterium
TGATTGCGGACAGCGAGAAATTGCAAGAGATGTCTCCGGTACAGTTTGTTAATAGCCGACCAGTCGAAGCAGCGATGAAAGAGTTTTTCGGTGGTGCGCAATTGTCACAGTTTATGGATCAGGTCAATCCTCTGTCAGAAATTGCTCATAAGAGAAAATTATCGGCTCTGGGGCCAGGTGGATTATCTCGGGATCGAGCGAAATTCGATGTGCGTGATGTTCACTACAGTCACTATGGTCGAATTTGCCCGATTGAAACTCCGGAGGGACCGAATATCGGACTGATTGGTGCGTTGGCAATGTACGGTGAAATTGATGATTTTGGTTTCATTCAAAGCCCTTACTACCGAGTTGCACGAGAAATACCAAAGTCTCAGAATCGGATGCTTACAAATCGGGTACTTCGATCGGACGTCAAAAATGAAGCAGGCAAAGTAATTGGGAAGTCTGGATCAATTATTGACTCGGACTTGGCCAAAACTCTTAGTGAATCAGCTGAATCACGTATACCCGTGAATCCATTTGTGACTCTTGAGCGAGAGATTTTCACAGCTGAAAAAGAGAGAGATAAGCGGATAGCCGAGGCGAGAACG
The DNA here is from genome assembly GCA_964011795.1 of uncultured bacterium. GTDB lineage: Bacteria > Chloroflexota > Dehalococcoidia > UBA2979 > UBA2979 > UBA2979. The sequence goes on from CAXGQC010000117.1 coordinate 594, forward strand.
AATATAGACGAATTTGGGAATATTATCGACGAGAGGGTATCTGTTAGATATGGTGGTGAGCACGAAACCGTAAGCCCAAATGATGTGGACTATATTGATGTCTCAGCACAACAGATAGTCTCGATCGCAGCAGCCATGATTCCGTTTTTGGACCACGATTTGACGCACAGAGCGCTTATGGGTGCGAACATGCAGCGTCAGGCAGTACCTCTGATTCGACCGGAAGCTCCGCTGGTTGGCACCGGGATTGAACGAGCAGCTGCAGCAGACTCGGCACAGGTCATAACTGCCCCTGAGGCAGGAATGGTGATCTCAGCTACCGCTGATTTCCTCGAAGTGAAATACGACTCAGGCGACAATGAAAGATTTCCACTATTGAAGTTTGTGAGATCAAACCAAGGCACCTGTATTAATCAGAGGACGAGAGTATTGGCAGGTGATCGTTTTGCCAAGGGTCAGGCATTAGTTGATTCTTCCAGCACGGACGATGGCAAACTTGCCCTTGGTCAGTCAGTTTTGGTGGCGATTATGCCTTGGGATGGGTACAACTACGAAGATGCTGTCGTGCTTTCTGAATCTGTTGTAAGAGAAGATAAATTCACTTCCATACATATTGAGAAACATGAAGTCGAAGCCCGAGATACTAAGATCGGACCTGAAGAAATAACTGGGGACATCCCGAATGTGAGCGAGATAGCTCTTTCGCATTTGGATGAACGCGGCGTAGTAAGGGTTGGTGCGGAAGTTAGGGAAGGTGATATCCTCGTCGGGAAAATCACACCCAAGGGCGAGACCGAGTTAACCCCTGAAGAGAAACTGCTCCGAGCTATTTTTGGTGAAAAGGCACGCGAAGTGCGTGACACATCCCTGCGTGTACCACACGGTGAGGCAGGGAAGGTCATCGATGTTCGTCTTGTTGAGCGACCAAAGGATGAATCGAAATCTTCAAGGAGAGTGGCAAGGGACGAAAGTGGATTTGAGCTTCCTCCCGAAGTTAATTCTTCGGTTCGAGTTTGGATAGCTCAAAAGAGGCATATCACGGCCGGGGATAAAATGGCCGGTCGTCATGGTAATAAGGGAGTGGTTTCTAAAATTGTTCCTACCGAGGATATGCCCTTCCTAAATGATGGGCGCTCAGTAGAAGTGGTCCTTAACCCCCTTGGTATGCCGTCTAGGCTTAATCTCGGTCAAGTTTTGGAAACTCATCTCGGTTGGGCGGCTTCCACGTTAGGTTTCAGGGCAATTTCGCCTGTGTTTGATGGTGCAAGTCATGAGGAAATTGAAGATATGTTGGCTCGGGCTTATCTGGCGCTAGAGGCAGGCGCAGTGGAGACGGCATCTGCGAGCTTGGGTGGAGACTCGGAGGTTGGTGAGAGAGTTGATATTGATCGACTTGAGGCCTACATCACTGAGGCGGGATTCGATTCGGGAGAGGTTCTTCGGAGCGAAAGTACTCGCGCTGCTAGCACGGCAGCATTAACTCTCTGGCTCGAGGCATTTAAGAATGACTCAAGAATTACAGATATTAATCTGTCTAAAATACGGAGCATGTCGTTTGATGACCTGGAGTCATTATCAACCGAGGTTTCTGAGCGCATCAATGTCGCCTCCCCTCTTTGGGGGAAGCAGACACTTTTTGATGGACGGACAGGAGAGCGATTCGATTCACCGGTCACTATCGGATACATGTATATGTTGAAATTAATCCACTTGGTAGACGATAAGATCCATGCAAGATCGACAGGCCCCTACTCCCTCATCACGCAGCAACCCCTGGGGGGCAAGGCCCAATTTGGAGGCCAGAGATTCGGAGAAATGGAGGTCTGGGCTCTTGAAGCATATGGTGCGGCACATGTTTTACAGGAAATATTAACTGTGAAGTCGGATGACACCGTGGGACGAGTCAAGACCTATGAGGCTATTGTTAAGGGGGATGATTCAGTCGAACCAGGTGTTCCTGAGTCTTTCCGGGTACTTATGAAAGAGCTTCAAGCGTTAGGTATTCAGGTCGATATCCTTGGTGACCAGTCGTTGGAGGATATGGAGCCGAATGAGGAGGCTGAAGAGGCCGTTTCTCGTTTGGGTATCAATCTCTCAAGGCGTGAGATTGGCGCCTAGCCAAATTGAAATATAACTAAGTTTGGAGAATAACTTATGTCCGAGGTAAATGATTTTAGTTCGATTCGTTTGTCGTTAGCTTCACCTACCCGAGTTAGAGACTGGTCTCATGGTGAGATCACTCGAGCTGAAACAATAAATTATCGGACCCTGAAGCCTGAGCGTGACGGTTTGTTTTGTGAGCGCATCTTCGGGCCGCAGAAGGACTTTGAGTGTCCGTGTGGAAAGTTCAAAAGCCAGAGATATAAGGGTATTGTTTGTGATAAGTGTGGTGTTGAGGTTACACGATCCAAGGTACGTCGGGAGCGGATGGGTCACATATCTCTAGCTGCTCCGGTGACTCACATCTGGTTTACGAAAGGGATACCTTCACGTCTTGCATTACTTCTGGATATCACTCCAAAAATACTTGAATCAGTAGTCTATTTTGATTCATATGCAGTTATCGAAGTCGATGAGGAAACAAGACTTTTGGAGCAGGCTAGGCTTGAAAAGACCATAGAGTCAGAGGTCAATACTTTGTCAGGAGGGGTTGCTAATAATCTGAAAGAGCTTCAACAGGAGCGACAGTCCGCGATTGAAGAAGTCGAACAAGAGAAAATAGCAAGCTCTGACGAGATAAATACCGAGTATGACACACAAAAAGCTCAAGTGAACAAAGTTGCGGATGGCTACAGGAAAGAATTTCAGAGTCAAATTGAAGAAGGTGCCAAACTTAAGCAGTCAGCCAAATTTGGTAACAAGGTGTTTGCTAAACGAGGCGTGGCAATCGATAAAAATTTGCTTACTTTGCTCGACGAAGGACTTTCACTGGCGCTTGAAAAAGAAGAGGCTAATCATCAGCGCCAAGTTAAGCGCCATGACA
>CAXGQC010000118.1:0-3449 GCA_964011795.1 uncultured bacterium
CTTATTGCGACTGATGCCACGGTGAAGACGTTGGCAATTGGATTTCAATTCACAGAGGGACCAGCGGTTGCGGCTGACGGAAGTGTCGTGTTCTCTGACATTCCAAATAGCCGCATCCACCATTGGTCAACAGATGGAAAGATTAGTGTCGTCAGAGAAAACACAGGACGCGCAAACGGATTGTTCTACCTGCCTGACGGACGACTTGTGGCCTGCGAAGGCGGAAATCGTCAGGTGACAGTTATGGGCAAGGATGGGAAGATTGAAGTTCTTGCGAATGAGTGCAACGGTAAAAAACTCAACAGCCCGAATGATTTGTGGCCCGATAAGGCTGGTGGAATTTATTTTACGGATCCACGTTACGGAGATATGGAAGGATTGGAACAACCGGGTTTTCATGTTTACTACATAGATCCTAAAGGGCGCGTCACTCGAATCATCTCCGACCTAGTAAAACCAAATGGGATTCTTGGGACAGCGGATAATAAATACCTTTACGTCGCAGATCCAGGCGATAAAAAAACCTATCGTTATGTTATTAAACGCCCGGGGAAACTCGGGGCACGTGAGCTATTTTGCGAGTGCGGATCGGACGGCATGACGCTTGATGAGTCGGGCAATCTTTACCTCACCAGTGGTGCCGTGAAAGTCTACTCTCCAATGGGCAAGCATTTAGGTGATATAGAAACTCCGCTACCCCCGGCAAATGTAGTTTTTGGGGGTGTAGATCGAAAGACACTCTATATCACAGCACGCAGCAGCTTCTATAGTCTGCAAATGACGGTGGCAGGAGATAATTAATCTCGGGTTGACCCCGATTTGCAATCCTGCAATTATCGCGCGTTAATGGTGCCCAAGTGGCGTAATCGAGCTATTTGCGTGGGAGACGATTAATTGCGTGCGCTTTTTATAATTCTCTATTGTGGCGCTGTGATAACAGTGTCTGGCTGTACTGCGAACTCACATGCAGAACGTGGTACTGCTGTTGGTGGCGCGACAGGTGCTGTCGCCGGAACAATGATAGGTGCACAATCAGGGAACGCTGGAAAAGGCGCAGTGATAGGCACCATGGCGGGAATGGTGGCGGGCAATCTGATTGGTCAGGATATGGATCAACAGGAGATTGCTAGAGAAAAGTACTACACAGAGGCATACGCGCGAGAGCGCGAGAACGCCGTATCGATTGCACAACTGATTGAGATGTCAGAAGCAGGTGTCGCGGATGAGGTAATCATCGCCAAAATTCAAGAGGACGGACCTCGCCAACAGCTATCCACCGACGACATCATCACGTTAACGAAAAGAGACGTCTCCAGTGACGTGATTAAGGCGTATCAAACGCGCCCAGCCCGAGAATTACCACCATCACGGCGCACATCGCGTGACCCTGTGATTATTGAAAGGCATTATCTTCAGCCAGCATATCCTGCAGCTCCCAGATCTGGTGCTTATTACCGCCACTCTATTCCACACGGACGGACACAATGGGGTCTTAGTATTCAAAACTAGAGATGGAATGTGATTGAAACAATATGACATATCGACGTTCTCTTCTTGCCTAAAAATGGATGCTCGCCGTTCTGATAAGAACTGGCTGTAAGGATGCGCAGGAAATGTCTAATAGGCAGTGAGATACTTATATGATGGGTGGTTTGCTGGCATGTACTGGGACAAGTTGTATTTTTTTGGGACGTGTCTCCCAATCGTCTAGCAGTTTCCATCATGCATGATTAATGCGATGGAGAAATCCAATGTGCCAATCGCACGTCGAGGCGATATTTTAGATGCTACTTCTCTTAATTAACGAGCGTAGTTATGGGCCGCTCTCGACGATTTGGTATTGAGTGTGTTTCTTGGTGCCTTTCACGACATCAAAGAGTGGTTGCTGGGTAAGCTCTTCTTGCAATTCACGGATTGCATGAATATCAGGTTTCTCGGAATGTACGTAAATGAGGTAGCGAGTGACGAGTGGCTTGTCGCGGCCAATCACAATGCCTTTGTCCCGACAGAGAGAAGCACCCATCCAGCCGTCTTCTCTCACATGCCATTTGGACGGAAAGCTAATATTATCGGGATGTTCAATATAGGTGAGTCCTTCATAAGCTGGACCGCTTTTACCGCGCACCGGTCCACTGTAATCCATCCATTCACTTTCTTTTCCGAAAATCGCTGGTTCGCCTTGTTTGAGTGCGGCGTTGGTGATGGTACCACCGCCAAAGTGTTCGGAAAGTGATTTCGCGACGCGCACGGCAAGTAATCCAAAGTTTGTTTGGCCTAGCTCAAGCTCTTGGGCTGTTGGCATCATCTTCGACTGAATGGTGATAGTGTATTCGCCGTCTTTGCGAGGTGTGAACGTGGTAATTACATCTTGTGTAATCAATGGCGTGGCATCATGACCATCGTGCCACTGTAGTCTCACCCCCATTCGCGCAGAATCCTCACCATCCTCATAGACGAGCCATTCAGACTGTCGGATCCGACCATCGCCATCTTCCGCCCAAAAATTAACCCCGGACACATGAGTATGAGCGAACCAAATCCCACGATGGTGATCATGATTGGGAGCGCCTGGATGACCAATGCGAACCAGGTTACCTCCGGAAGGGCCGTTTACAGGATGGAAGAATGGTCGGGTGTATTGTCCACCGAAATTCCAACGGAAGGCCTCTCGGCCGTTATGCCGAAAAGATGTTTGGTGTCCTTCAAGCGGAATACATTCACAGGGATATATAGTTGGCATGTGTCTTCTGAATGGCTAAGTCACAAAAAGTGTTCAGACCATGTTTTAATCGATTTTTGTGTACGCAGGGATTCTTTATCTGCCCAGTAATAACAGACTTAGCTGAAACAACCTGAATAGCCATTTGATCATGCCTAACGGTCGGTGAAAATCGACTATAATTCCGTATTAAATGCAACTTCTGGCAGCTGGAGGATATCACGAGCTGCTGTTTAATCAGAATCGGGTGAGACATGCGTAAGATAAAAGAGATGCTAGAGGCAGGCGAAGTAATCAACACCTTTGCCGTTGGACGATTCACCGACCCTACGCTCGTAGAAATGTTTGCATTTGCAGGCGGTCATCAGGCATTTTGGATAGACCAGGAACACGTAAGTAGCCCGTCGAGTGCTGTTTACGCTTGTGCCGCGGCAGGTCGATCACACGGTTTGGATTGCTTTGTACGAATGGCGCCTACTGGATATAGCCAAGTTACTCAGTATCTCGAGTTGGGTGCGGGAGGCGTAATGGCGGCGCAAATATATAGTGCGGAGCAGGCGAAAGAATTCACTTCATGGGCCAAATTTCCGCCTCTTGGTATGCGAGGATTAAACACGGGTGGCTTTGATGCAGGTTATGCCTCGCAACCACCAGCGGAATTTGTCTCTACCGCCAATGATAGAAACTTCCTTGCAATACAAATAGAAACTGCCCAATCGCTAGAGGAAGC
>CAXGQC010000119.1:0-3383 GCA_964011795.1 uncultured bacterium
CCGATAGAGGCAAAAGCACTTATAGGCTATTTACCGGAGGGCGCTCCGTGCTATGGAGATATGACTCCGCTAGAGTTTCTCAAGTTTATTGCAGAAATTCGTGGCTTTCAGGGTCAAGAATGCGTGGATCGTGTTCAACACGTGATCAGAGAAGTTGAACTGCAGTCGGTATGTATGCAATCAATAGAAACTCTCTCGAAAGGTTTCAAGAGAAGGGTCGGATTAGCGCAAGCGATTATTCATGATCCGAAGGTTTTGATTTTAGATGAGCCTACTGATGGCCTGGATCCCAATCAGAAGCATCATGTTCGAGAGTTAATTACAAATCTTGCCAAAGATAAAATCGTTGTTATCTCAACGCATATTTTGGAGGAAGTGACGGCGGTGTGCAGCAGGGCTATCATAATAAACGATGGGAAAATTGTGGCCGACGGTACGCCGGCGGAGTTGGAATCTCAATCAAAATTTCATCATGCAGTAAGTGTCGAGCTTTCTACTAAACATGATTTGGCAGAGGATTTAGCTGCTTTCCCAAACATTGGTTTCCAAGAAGAAGAGGATAATGTCTATACAATCCTTTCAAAAAATGGAGAGCCTATATTTTCAGAAGTCTCGAAAATAGCACAGGAGAAAAATTGGCCTATTTCTGAATTTCATGTGAAGCGAGGACGGCTTGAAGATGTTTTTCGATCAGTCACACAAACTTCACGGGAGATCAGCAAATGAAAAACTTAGGAATAATCTTTAAAAGAGAGCTGTCTAGTTATTTTGCTACCCCCCTGGCATATATTTTTATTGTGATCTTTTTGATAGTAAATGGAATATTTACTTTTGATCTTGGAGGTTTCTACCTCCGTGGTCAGGCAGATCTTCTACCCTTTTTTAGTTTTCACCCATGGCTTTATCTGTTCATGGTTCCGGCCATTGCTATGACGCTTTGGGCCGACGAGAGGAAAACTGGAACTATTGAATTGTTACTGACGTTGCCTATTAAACTTAGTGAGGCAGTTTTTGGGAAATTCTTTGCAGCATGGGTTTTAACCGGCATTGCCTTGTCACTTACATTCCCAATCTGGGTGACAGTAAATTATTTAGGAGACCCTGATAACGGAGTTATAGCTGCTGCATATCTAGGTAGCTGGTTCATGGCTGGGGGATTCCTCTCTATCGGTTCGTGTATGTCTGCATGTACAAAAAATTCAGTGATCGCGTTTATTCTGACAGTATCTATATGTTTTCTGTTCGTCATAATGGGTTCTCCGATTCTCCTTAACTCATTTCCTGAGTGGATACCTCAACTTCTCATAGATGCGATTTCGGCGCTCGGATTTTTAAGTCATTTCGATTCAATATCAAAAGGAGTTTTAGATATTCGAGATATTTTGTATTTTACGATATTTATTGCTTCCTGGCTTTTAGCTAGCGCGATAGTAATAGAAATGAAAAAAGCTAATTAGGAGAGCATGTAAATGAAAAAGAAATTACTATTTTCTTCTTTTGGGTTAGCGACCATTGGTCTAATACTGCTTCTTGGTGTTTTTATCATAAGTATACTTCCAAGCTTACGAATTGACCTTACGGAGGACAGGTTATACTCACTTTCAGATGGAACACGAAATATTCTTTCTAATCTAAGTCAGCCAATAGAGCTTATGTTTTTCTACTCTGATTCTGCTACTGAGGATGTGCCCCAGCTTCGTGCCTATGGAAACCGAGTGCAAGAGCTACTGAGAGAAATAGTTATAGCGAGCGAGGGAAACCTTAGACTTAGCGTGATTGACCCAGGTCCTTTTTCGGAGGAGGAGGATCTAGCTACTCAATACGGTGTGAGAGCTGTTCCGGTAACTCAAGGAGGAGAAGGTGTTTATTTTGGTCTAGTAGCAGCTCAAGATGGCGACGGAGTACCAGAAGCTCTTCGAGTAACAGAAACTATGCCGCTAATTCGCCCCGACCAGGAAGAATTCCTAGAGTATGAATTTATGAAGGTTATTACTCAGGTTAGTAACCCGGACAGGACAATAATAGGTTTAGTGACGCAGTTGGATATCGATGGTGGATTTGATCCGATGACAGGTCAAGGAACGCAACAATGGATGATTATGGATTTAGTTCGACAGCTCTATGAAGTGCGCAGGGTCGATATAACTAGCGACTTTATTGAGGAAGACATTGATATCTTGATGATTGTTCATCCTCAGGGGCTATCGGATAGATTTTTGTATGCAGTTGATCAGCATATCTTGCGTGGGGGCGATGCATTGGTATTTTTAGATCCAAATGCAGATTCTATGGTTGGCCGGTCTCCACAAGGGAATTTAATACCAGCAGGTATGAATTCAGAGTTACCAGGATTACTAGAAGCTTGGGGGGTCGAATTTGATAACAGCAAAGTTCTTACCGATAACGTACTTGCGCTTCGCGTCATGATGGGGCAGGGACAGAGGCCTGTTCCCCACTTGGGAATGCTTGGGGTTCAGAGTGAATTCCTTACACAAGACGACATCATTACGAATCGTTTAGAGACTATCAACTTATCCTCGGCAGGCGCTATTAACCAATCTGCCGAAGGGAGCATAAGTTTTGAGCCTCTTATAGTTTCTTCTTCGGACGCCATGTTAATGGATAGATCTTTTGTGGAGAGCGTGACTGATCCGACTGTACTTTTTGATGAATTTCAATCAGAGGATACGAGCTTCGTAATTGCCGCTCGAATAAGCGGAGTTATCGAGACTGCGTTCCCTAATGGGCAGCCTGCTATAGAAGAGACTGAGGAAGAAAACGATACCGGCGAAGAGGAGAGTGAGGCTTCAGAGATTTCCTTAACTGATACAAGCAATGCCAACCAGGCCGTGGAGGAAATCGAGCTGGAGCATCTAAACACTTCTTTAGAGCCAGTTAACATAGTTATCTTTGCTGACTCAGATATACTGAGTGATAGGTTATGGGTGCAAGTTACTCAATTTTTTGGTCAGCGCATTCCTCAACCATTCGCAAACAATGGTGATTTGATAATCAATGCAATGGATAATTTGAGTGGAGGCGCTGATCTTTCAAGTATCAGAAGCCGGGGACGTTACTCAAGACCTTTCACAAGAGTACTCTCTTTGCAGCGTGAGGCAGATGACCGCTTGCGTGAAGAGGAAGGCGAGCTATCGGCTAGAGTGGTCGAGACTGAAGCGTCGTTGGCCGATTTAAACACGGATGAAGAGGGCAACCCAATAGGTGAAATTACCCCAGAAATACAAGCCGAAATAGACCGCTTTAACGCAGAGTTAATAGAAACTCGGAGGCGCCTACGAGAGGTCCGGTTTCAATTGACTGAAGATATTGAACAGTTAGGCAGTAATTTAAAAGCCGCTAACACCGCTTTAGTGCCGATTTTA
>CAXGQC010000120.1:0-3378 GCA_964011795.1 uncultured bacterium
ACGCCGCAACCACTCCACTTGACCCTCTGGTTCTAGAACAGATGATGCCATATCTGACTTCAAGCTGGCATAATCCCTCATCCATCTACATTGAAGCTCAAAATACACGCCGTGCAATCGATCAGGCGCGTCACCTAATCGCGTCGACGATGAACTGCTCCGTCAATGAGCTTCTATTCACTTCCGGGGGCTCAGAGTCAGATAACCTAGCAATAAAGGGCGTGGTGGAGGTAAACACTAATAGAACGAAGCACGTAATAACCTCAGCAGGTGAGCATCATGCAGTCCTCGATCCACTAGAAGATCTCGCAAGACGGAACGAAATAAGTTTAAGTATCGTTCCATTAAGGACCGACGGAAGTATACATTTCGAGGATATCGAGGCCCGTATACAAAGTGATACGATTCTTATTTCACTGATGCACGCTAATAATGAAATCGGCACTATCAACGATATCCCCCATATTTTTAAGAAAATCAAGACTACTTACGAACGCATCTCTCTACATACAGACGCGGTACAGTCTGTAGCTCACATCCCTGTGGATCTATCGGAATTGCATGCCGATCTGGTCTCTTTCACCGCTCATAAGTTATACGGGCCACGTGGTGCTGGTGCACTTTATATCCGATCTGGCACTCCTCTACACGGGCAGATTCTTGGTGGAGGTCAGGAAGAAGGTTTACGAGCTGGCACAGAAAATACTCCAGCAATAGTCGGATTTGCCTCCGCGATAGAACTCGCATCGAAACGTATGACTAATGATATCCGACACGATCGCGAACTTCAGCAAACTTTGATGACTGAATTGCCCAGACGAATTCCCTGCATGGGAATAACGGGCACGAAAGATCTGAACAGCCGTTTACCTGGCCACGTTTCCTGCGTGATCGGTTTCGTAGAGGGAGAGTCCATCCTACTTGCTCTCGATCTCATGGGGATAGCAGCATCTTCAGGATCCGCATGTACAACGGGGTCAATCGAGCCAAGTCATGTCCTCACCGCTATGGGTGTCCCATTCGATCTAGCTCGCGGATCGCTCAGAATCAGCCTAGGTCGAGAGACGACGAAAGAAGCCATCGGAAGTCTGTTAACAAGCCTACCTGACATTGTCCAACGTTTAAGGGCTTTGTCTCCAAAGGAACAGATACCACCTGCAGAATGGGCCACGTGGCTAGACTCCTAGTCCATAGATATGATTCAGAGTCTGCCGATCCGCGAGAAAGGCCAGTAACGAAATTTGATGGTCCCAATAATCTCGGACGCTGATATTGCACCGAACATCCTGCTATCTGTGCTTTCCAAGCGGTTATCACCCATAACAAAATATGTTCCCGAAGAAATCTGATTCACGCCACGTGCTTGGACGTCGCTAGAAAGGTTTGTGGTTTCAACATAAGGTTCTTCCTGCAGTAGACCGTTAATAAACACTGCGTTGGAGGCCCTTATAGATTCTCCAGGCAAGCCAACTACGCGCTTGAGAAGAAATCTTCCAGAAGTACTGCGTGGGTCTCTAAAGCACACTATTGCTCCACGAGCATTTTCTGCAAGAGGAGCTCCAGATGTCATCAGCAAAAAATCACCAGGCTCAAGAGCAGGTCGCATACTCTCGCCTAGACACCTGACCGGAGTTAAGCCTCCACCCAAGAACATCAGATCACTTCAAATTAAGACTTGGTCGCCCAAAACATTTCAGCAAATTCGTCCACTTGCTGACGCAAGTTCGCAGCATCTGCTACGTCAGCACCCTGTCGACAAGCGCTTGCTGTCTTCATAATTTGCCATACTTTGGTGTGCAGGTCGGGGAATTTATCAAGGTGTTCAGGCTTGAAGTAATCGCCCCAGATTATTCTCACCTCATGCTTAACTTTCTCAGCGTGTACTTCTTTCGCAGCCACATATCGAATAAATGAGTTACGTGTCTCTTTCGAACCTGCGTCGACGCCGTCCATAAGTGTCATCATCTTTTCGACGGTTTCTGCTGCTAACTGAGCATCTTTAGGGTCATAAATCCCACATGGAACATCGCAGTGAGCGTGCGCGTCAACTCTAGGTTTAATTAGACTGACAATTTTGCTAGTAAAATTCATTTCAATCGTCCTCCAGATAACAATACTATTGAATGTTTGCAACTCATCGAGGTTACCACGGGATCAACTATATCGAACTAGTCGTCAAAGATAAGTTGGACGCGGTCTGGGAGAATTCAAAATCATCACTGCTCCAAAACAATATCCCACAACGAGACAAAAAAATGCTCCTCTATAAGAGTCGTAGATATCGAAACTCCAGCCTACTAACAATGGCCCTAATGACGCAAGAATAATGGTCAAAGGCTTGCCTACACCTCGCACCGCCCCCAAATATTTCCGCCCATAGTAATCAGCCCAAATCGACTCCCCAACGGGGATCGTACCGCCAAAACCAAATCCCCAGAAAAAGAATCCCAAGACCAGCAAGGGAAGCGACTGAAATGAGGTAGCTATCAGCATTAGCCCAACTCCGGTGCCAGACGAAGCAAATGTCAAAGCAGCTAAATAGCGCACCGGAAATCTGCCTAATCCCCATGCCCACGGAGCTTTCGAACACAAATTAGCAAAACCATTTATCGCCATTGCTGAGGCTGCAATATTTCGGGAAAATCCAGAATCAGTCATAAATGGGATCCCGTGCATTAATACAGCGACCAGCGCGGCCATGTGTATACCGTAGGCACCACTAATCAACCACAGAGATCTTGTCCGTAAAGCTTGTCCACGGGTAAGAGAATTTTCGGAATCATCTACAACGCGAAGGTAGTCTGACTTTCGCGAACTATCAACTGTTTCCACACCAACACCGTCTGGCAGCAAGCCATAGTCTTCCGGTTTACTTCTCAGCAGCAGGCCACTTACAACCAAGAGTCCCAATACTATGCTTGCAAGCCAAAAGTAACCGTCACGCCAGCCCCATGTGTCCACCAAATTCGTCATCACAATCGGCCACAGCATGTTACCAATAGAGACTCCGGTAGAACCAAGAGCCAAAGCCCAGCCACGATTGATAACGAACCATTTTGCCACCGCTACATTAACCACAAATGGTCCGGCAAGAGTTGTTCCTAAAGCTCCTGCAAGAGCAGCCAAGATGAGAAACACAATGAATGAATTCATTTGCGAGAGACCAAAAAAGGAAAGTGCAATCACTACTGCGCCAAAAAAAACCAGTCTCCTAGCACCAAACTTATCCAAAAAGGGGCCGATTATGATGCCCGCAACTCCACCCAGTAACGATGAGAGCGTGGCACTCAATGAATATTGAGTAGAACTCCATCCAAGCTCATCAAGCATGGGACGTTGTAGAACACCTAAGGGCGCGCCACTTGCACCCTGGGAGGC
>CAXGQC010000121.1:0-3250 GCA_964011795.1 uncultured bacterium
ACTACTGCCGATGTTAAGGCACTTCGCGAAGCTACCGGTGCTGGGGTGATGGACGCAAAACGCGCACTCGAAGACGCAAGTGGTGATTTCGAAGCTGCGAAAGCGATTATTCAACAACAGGGATTGGCAAGCGCCGCTAAAAGAGCAGATCGAGAGACCAATCAAGGAATAGTTACCGCTTACACTCACCCAGCTGGCAAAGGTGGAGGACGAATCGGTGCAATGGTCGAACTCAATTGTGAGACAGATTTCGTAGCAAGGACTGATGAATTCCAAGAACTCGCTCGGGAAGTTGCCATGCAGGTAGCTGCAATGAATCCGTCAGTGGTAAGTTCTGATGAACTCTCGGATGACATAGAGGGCGACGCGGAACAGCTTGTACTTCTAAATCAGACATCGATCCGTGATAGCAGCAGAACTATCGGTGACATGGTCCAGGATGCGATCGCGAAAACGGGCGAGAATATTCGCGTTACGCGATTTTCTCGATTCGAAATCGGCGGCTAACCCATACGCGCTCAAGGATCAGAATGAACCATTTGTCATTTAGTGTGAGTTAAGATGTACTCTAGCAATTAAGTGAGCTTTAGATGTCTGACACTACCACAGAAGATTTAATATTTGCGGCCGAGGAAAAAATGGACAGTGCAGTAAACGCACTGGACCGTGACTTAATTCAAATCAGATCAGGAAGAGCAAGCCCGGCTATTGTTGAAAACCTGTCAGTAGATGCTTATGGGAGCCCTACCCCCTTACAACAGATCGCATCGATCTCAATACCTGAAGCTCAGTTGATCATGATTCAACCATACGACCCGTCGACCGTTGACTCTGTCATGAAAGCTATACAAATTTCTGATCTTGGCATCACACCATCAACCGACGGTAAAGTAGTGAGATTGCCTATACCCGCATTGACTCAGGAACGGCGCAAAGATCTTGTGAAACAGGTCCAGCAAAAGGCAGAAGAAAGTCGGATTTCTATACGAGGGTCACGCAGGTCAGCCAATGATGATTTAAAAAAGTTAAACAAAGCTAGTGGAATTGGAGAAGATGAAGAAAGAAGAGCACAGCAAGAGATAGAACAACTCACAAAAAAATATATTTCTGCTGTCGATAGCAAAATCAGCCAAAAAGAGCAAGAGCTCCTCGAAATATAGTGTTTAGATGTATCAAATAGACATGTGTTTTAGCCCCAACATCCATAGCTCGAATTTTCTGGTCTAATGACAGAAGCTGATAAGAACCCAAAAGTGAATTTCCCTAAACATGTGGCCATCATTATGGACGGTAACGGCCGTTGGGCTGCGGAAAGAGGATTAGAGCGCAAGGATGGGCATAGAGCTGGAGCTGAATCAATAAGACCAGTAATACAGCGCCTTGGCGACCACGGAGTTCCTGTAGTCACACTTTTTGGATTTTCTACGGAAAATTGGGGTAGGCCACAGTTCGAAGTTGATGCGATATTTCGATTAAGCGGTCATTTCATAGATCAATATTTAGACGAACTTCACAATAGTGACGTTAGACTACAACATCTCGGACAAATCGATGCTCTCCCAGACTGGTTGGTGAATAAGGTGGAGGCCGCGGTAGAAAAAACTAGACCAAACAGTGGAATGATCCTCAATCTTGCTTTCAACTACGGTGCCCGTGCTGAAATAGTCCATGCAGTCCGTGAAGTAGTAGAAAGAAACATTCCTACTGCCGAGATCACCGAATCTCTTTTTGAATCATTTTTACAAACTACGGACCTCCCCCCAGTGGACCTCTTAATACGAACAGGAAATTCTAGACGAATATCGAATTTCTTGCTTTGGCAAGTTGCTTATGCAGAGATATATTTCTCAAAACTCTATTGGCCTGATTTTGGTGCAGAAGACGTGGATAATGCCCTAGCGGAATACGCTCAGACACAGAGAACATTTGGCCTCGTTCCAGAAACTATGATCTCATCCACAGAAGCTAGATAATTCCGAATTGATCTTGATGCGAGAGAAACAATCACCACACTTCTCAGTAAAGAGGACAGTGATTGGTGCACTCCTTCTGGTTTTGGCCCTGGGATTAACGACCCTACCTGCAAGCATTTTCAGTGCGATCATACAAGTATTTTCTTTGGCTCTAATGTATGAGTTCCATAGGGCAGCTTTCCCCAAAGGGGCTAAACATATTGCACTGCTGGGATTATCGCTCAACCTACTCATCACCACACTGGTTCAATCGCAACTACAAGAATCTAGTCTGTTAATTCTTCTGGGATTGCTACTTATAAGTGGTTCCATAATGAAAATACCTGGCAGGCCGATTTGGTTAAAGAATTCCGATCGTTTCATTTTTGGGATCTTGTACACGGCAGTGCTCCCAAGCCATCTATTTCTACTCCGGGCTGAGCCTGAAGGTATTTACCTCCTCCTGTTGTTAGTAACAGTCGTGGTGGTGACTGACTCTGCTGCATACTTTGTCGGAAAACGGTTCGGAAGACACCTCCTGTGGCAAGTTGTATCCCCCAATAAATCATGGGAAGGTGCAGTTGGTGGACTGTTATTAGGTGGTTTAGCAGGCTTCCTATTCATTAACTCTACAAATCTATTGGCATTGTCATGGATTATCGCTATCGTCCTGAGTGCTGTTCTATGTATCGGAACAATACTGGGCGATCTAGTTGAGTCTTCGATAAAACGTCATTTGCAAATTAAGGATTTCTCGGAGCTGATACCTGAGCACGGAGGACTGCTGGATCGTACCGATTCTATGATCTTTGTGGCAACAGTGCTTTATTGGTCCCAACTACTGATAAGGTGATAAAGATGAGTCCTAGGAGAACTATGTCGGACAAAATAGTCAGAGTTGGGATATTTGGATCCACTGGGTCAATTGGTACCCAAACACTTGATGTAATCAGCCAACTGCAATCTTCCGGAGTCTCATGCGACGTCGCAGCTCTTGCCGCGGGGAATAATATGGAAAAATTGGCAGAACAAATTGCCGAATTCAAGCCAGACTATGCTTGGCTGTCTAATGCTTCCAAACTCGACCAACTATCAAAAATTGTGGCAAACGATCGTATAAACTTCTGCTCATTAGAAGAAATAGCCGCGAGCACAGACATTGACGTACTAGTGGTTGCATCGAATGGACTAGCAAGTCTGCGACCCGTGATAATTGCTCTAGAAACGGGGAAACGAGTTGCGCTTGCAAACAAAGAATCTCTGGTCGTTGGTGGCCAAGCCGTGATCGATGCGCTTTC
>CAXGQC010000122.1:0-3197 GCA_964011795.1 uncultured bacterium
GCCGAATCATCGATGGAGAATTTTGCATCAGCTGCAAGCAGTCTTCCGTCTTTCGTAACAACTACTGGATTTATCTCAGCGATGGAACCATCACTTTCCATGAATGCTTTCGCCAGAGATTCAATTAGGCTCGTAGCTGGCCGGTTGAGATCGCCAGTGAGTCCTAATCCGAATGCGAGTGCACGTGCTTGAAATCCTTGAAAACCTGCCGCCGGATCGATGTACTCCCTGAGTATTGCCTCAGGCCTTTGGGCAGCCACTTCTTCTATATCCATGCCACCTTCTTGAGACGCGATTATTACTGGCATGGCCGCTGAGCCATCTATTGCTACTGATAAATATAGCTCGCGATCGATTTCAATCGCTTCTTCGATAAGTACAGAGTTAACCGGGAGACCACTTGGTCCTGTTTGATTTGTGACGAGATTCATGCCTAGTATTTCTTGTGCGATTGTGCCAGCTTCCTCCGCTGAATTAGCGACTTTGACGCCGCCTGCTTTGCCTCGTGCACCCGTATGAGCCTGAGCTTTAACCACGACAGCACCGCCTATACCAGTAGCTGCCTCTACTGCTTCCTCTGGAGTTGTTGCGATGCTCCCCGCTGGGACTGGGACGCCATATTCTGCGAGGAGTTCTTTGGCCTGGTATTCATGAAGTTTCATTTTTTGTCCGCCTAAAATTTCAGTGTCCTGTTTACTCAAAGACGAGCGTAGCATCAGTACCGTTGATGTCTAGACCTAGTCGAACCGGGCTAGATTAGTATGGCTTCACGAGAGGTGAATCGGTATAGTTGTGCCGGTCTGTGAGCACCATCACGTCTTGTTTTACCCGTCGCTTCTATTAAGCCACTAGCTAACATTTTTTTCCGGAAGTTCCTCCTGTCTATGGGTTGGGTATCAATCGCCTCGTATACGTCTTGCAATTGCCGAAGAGTGAATTCATCAGGCAACAAACTGTAGGCAATATTTGAATACTGTAGCTTCGCCCCTATCCGACTCATAGCTTGTGCAATAACAAGATTGTTATCGAATGCCAACTCCGGAAGACTTTCAACCGCGAACCATCCTGGACGCCATTCTTCTTCATTTCTTAACTGAACACTATTGGAATCAGCAAGCGCGAAATATGCCACCGCTATGGATGGGGCATTTTGATCGAGACCAGTTGTTGTAAAAAGTTGTTCTAGATATAGATTTTCTATGCCTGTCTCTTGAACCAATTTTTGCAGAGCACTCGACTCTAAGGATTCTGTCCGTTTCCATTTTCCGCCGGGGAGAGCGAATTTTCCTTCTTGTGGGGTGGCCGACCGATGAACAAGTAATACGTGTGGTTTACCGTCGACGATACCAATGATTACAAGAATCACCGCTACGTCTTCTGATAGATGTTCTTCTAGTGTGGACATGAATACGCTCTACCTGGTTAATAACCGATTCCCATTTGAAATATTTTAAGAATTAACGAACGTGCTTATTACTGCATCATCACTAGATTACTGCAAGCGAAAGCGTATTAGCCACATGACCTTTTAAGGACCATGGGGTCGCACTGGTTATCTCAACTAAGACTAATTCACCGGGAGCTATTTTTTCTCCGTTGGGTGAGAAATGAACTATCACACCACCCCGTGTCCTTCCCATCCCTTGATGTCCAGCAAGAGTTTCCACCAACACTTCTACCTGATTTCCCACAGCTAGACTATTTATATTTCCACTGGATTTTGCGTGAATCGCCTCAATAATTTGGAGCCGTTCTTTCTTGATTTCCTTGGGAATATCGTCATCCATTTTCCGGTCAGCATATGTTCCTGGTCGTGGTGAATACGCGGCTACATGAATGGTGTTGAAGTTTATTTTCTCAAGGAGATCCACTGTTTCCTGAAATTCTGACTGAGTCTCGCCGGGGCATCCGACTATCACATCGGTGGCGATTGAGGCATTAGGCATCAATGTTCGGATTTTTTCCACTCTGTTTTCGAAATCCTCCACCATATAGCCTCGCCGCATTCTCTCTAGCATGGAGTTGGACCCTGACTGGACCGGTATATTGAAATGCTCGCAGACTTTACTGGATTGAGCCACAGAAGAAATTATTTCATCAGTCATATCTTTTGGATAAGAGGTGAGAAAGCGGACACGTTTGATACCACTAATATTTTCGATTTCTTCGAAAAGAGTTGCCAACGTCGGAGAGTCAGGAAGATCATGCCCATAGGCCTCTACTGTCTGACCTAGCAGAGTAACTTCTTTTATGTCCCGGTCGGCGAGCCATTTGATTTCGTGCATTATGTCTTCTACGCCGCGCGACCGTTCGCGTCCACGTCTTAAGGGAACTATGCAGTAAGTACAGAATTTATCACAACCATGCACCACGGGAATGAAGGCTGATACACCCTCTGGCCGAGCATAAGTTCTACTTATGTCTCTATTCAAAATTGACGACAGTATTCCCAATTCACCCTCAGGAGCTTCTGAAATGGATTCGGCAAGTTGCAAAATAGGATCGAACTCCTGAGGTCTCGCCCAGGCATCAACATAAGGAAATCTTTTTGACAATTCGTCAGTCTTCGGGCCGACCATGCAACCCATAACAGCGATCTGGATTTTCAAGCCTGATTCTTTTTGTTTCCTCAGTCTGCCGAGGTGTGAGTAGGCTCTGTCTTCGGCATGTTGTCTAACCGAACAGGTGTTAATGACAACGAGAGAACTATCTCTCTCATTTTCAGCAGTTTGCCAGCCTAGAGCTTCAAGTCCTGCACTGAGTTTAAGCGAGTCTGCTTGGTTCATTTGGCAACCGAGAGTACTGATATGAAATTTTTGCATGATGTGTCTTAGTTTACTTAAAATCCTTTGCTACAAGTAATGATCTATGGCGGAGGGGGTGGGATTCGAACCCACGGTCCGGAAATAAACCGGACAAGCGCTTAGCAGGCGCCCGCACTAGGCCTCTATGCGACCCCTCCTATTAAAGAATCGAATCTATATGCTAGCGCAGGAATTAATTGAGTGTCTTTGGAAATGCCTAAAGCCCCGGTGCAAATTCGTGAGTGGTAGCGGTAAATTCTCCGGTATCCTCAACGTTGATATACGCATAGGTACCTGGCACGAATAATGATGGGTATCCTTGCCCACCATTTATAAAGGTGACATCACGGTGAGTTGTAATCTCAGGAACGTGAGTGTGACCGTAGCAAATGA
>CAXGQC010000123.1:0-3193 GCA_964011795.1 uncultured bacterium
AACTTGAAGCATTTGTGAGGTCAAAGACGACCGATGAGTGGATGGAAATTTTAGATAAGGAGGGGGTTCCGGGAGGGCCGGTTAATTTCCCCGAGGATATGCTGACGGATCCGCAGGTACTAGCAAACGACATGCTGGTAGAGCTTAATCATGACTTGACAGGCCCTCAAACTCAGGTGGGTCCGATTATCAAGATGTCTGCTACTCCACTCTCTACCGATGCATCACCGCCTCTCGGTCGAGACACCGATAAGTACGCGAAACTTGCTGGCTACAGCGATGCGGAGATACTAGAACTTCGTGAAGCCGGAACCTTGGCTTAAATCAACGATTTCGAACATGTTCGAGAACCCAGCCGAAAAGCATTTCGGCTGCTCCATACATTGTTTCTGATCGGTTACCCGAAATGCGAACCAGCTCGCTCCTTTCGCTAGAGTCCGCATGTAGCATCGTGAGTGAATATAGCCCCCCCGGCCGATCTGGATTGTCAGTCGGGCTTGCGATACCACTCTCGGCGAGTGCAATGTCAACGTCCAACTGCCCAACTGCTCCTTCAGCCATTGCTAAGGTGGTATGAGTATTGACTGAACCGTATTCCTTGAGGGTTGCCCTATCCACATGCAGTAAATTGATTTTTGGGTGTCCATGATACGCAACCACCCCGCCGATAAAAACCTTTGACGCCCCTGGAACTGAAACTAGGAGATGGCCAAGAAGACCGCCAGTCGTTGATTCTGCAGTGCCCAGCCGAAGCCCTTGAGCGGTGCAAGCTTCCACCACCTGTGCTGCCAGGTGGTGCGCTGTGCTCGGCTTGGAGGGAGTGAAGTTGGTTGGCGATTCAGTCATCGTGTTTCCTATCAATGCTATCCCGTCGGATAACCATCCATTTCTTTGACGGCATTTATTTGGTTAAGATGGTCGGTGTCATGGACCCGTAAAAACAGGAACCATGCTTTTGAAGTCAGTTCGCCGAAAAAACTGTGAGGGGTAGTCTCTATCATATTCGGTTCGGCAGGAACTCTCGTGCGGATGGTGGCTAGTCGCTCGGAAGAGTCGATCAGGTCTGGCATGAGGGCCGATAATGTTTTGTGTTTGAGGTTATCGGGAGCTGTTTTTGGCGGCCGTTTTCCGTTTGCCAAGGCTTCGGTGGATGAGAGAGTGCTGTCGCCAGCGGAAATGACATGCCGTACGATTTGCGTAATCCCCCAAGCCTCTTCACCTTCGCCCGTTCCCGGCTCCCAGCTACCTTGCTCATCTGACACGCCCGCTAATGAGTCGATAAGGGCTGCACGAGTCCCAACTATTCGAGGCCAAAGCTCCTCCCATGAATATTTAGCTCCCTGAGCGAGGAGATATCCTCGGACGCGTTCTGCCTCTTCTGGACCTGGTCCACCTTCAGTCATGCTAGTTCCCCCTCAATTAGTTTTTACCTGTGACCTTTTTTGTTGCATCCCCAAAGCGTGATTGGTGGTCAGGCCCTCCACGAAGGAGCAGGTCTGCCTGCACTTCCATTCCTGACGCGTCACCACCATTTAGTGATGCATTGATTGTAGCTTTCGACCATTTCAAGGCAAGGGGAGATGCCTGGGCGATCTGTAAAGCAATCTCATCCACCTGGCTATTGAATGCCTGTTCCGGCACGCTGACGTTGACGAGACCAATATCCTTTGCCTCTGAGCCGTGGATCACACGGGATGTGAAGATCAGCTCCTTCGCCATTGGCCCGCCGACGATTTGAGGGAGGGCGGCTGCACCTACGACTAATCCGTACTCAGCGCCTGGGAATCGAAACCGAGACGAATCGCTACACACCCGAATATCGCACGCGCAAGCAAGCGCAGCACCGGCACCGTATGCTGGCCCGTTGATTGCCGCGATTGTAGGTTTTTCCGAGGCACCCACTCGATTGGCTGCTTCTTGCGATGGATTGAAGCGGCGTTCACCGCGCCGATAAGCGGCGTTTGCTTCACTCATATCAGCGCCTGCACAGAAAGACCCCTCGGTACCTTCGATAATAATCACGATTACCGTCGGATCAGAGTCAAAATCCGCCATGCATTCGATGATTTCCGAGGCCATCGGCTCATTAATAGCATTTCGCTTGTCCGGCCGATTAAGTACCAAACGGCCTATTCCGTCTTGTTTTGTGGCCGTAATGAACTCGGGCATCTTGTGAGCCTCCTCGGATTATCGTTAAACAACTACAGGATAGCCCCATTTGTTCGCAGGTCCTCAATTTCATCAGCAGAGTAACCAATTTGTTTCAGGAGCGAATCATTGTCACGGCCTAGGGGCGGACTAGCTGTTGCGGGGTCAAGTGTCGACTTCGACATTTTCCATGGAGGAGCCTGCATGAATATAGGGCCCGCCAGATCGTGTTCGAGTTCTATAACGTAGTCATTTGCTCGGACATGGGGATCGGAAAGGAGCTCCTGCACGAATTTGACAGGGGCGCATGGGACGCCGCCGTCGGTCAGTATTTGCTCCCAGTCGGGGGTTGTCCTTGTTTTCATCAATTTTTCCACAGTATCTGTCACTTGCTGATCTATTATTTGCTGAGCAGGGTTGAGTGGGTCGTACCCGGCTTCATCGCGGTTGTGCTCAAAGCCAACAGATTTTCTTATTTTTTCGCGAAGGCTGGCCGAGAGTGCACCAAGAGCAATTGCGCCATCAGCAGTTTCAAAAACCCGATAGTAGACGTTTCCTAACGCTGCGGTTTTCACGATAGAATCGCGAGTGTGCAAGAAGTCTCCGTAACTTGTTCCCTCAGCCCTAGCTGTCTCAAGCGCATGAAGAAATTCATCCCGTTGCTGCTGATCGGCCACAGGGAGGCTTTGAAATTGACTCATATGGGTGGTTAGTGCATTGATGAGAAGGCTTGTTTCGACCCGCTGACCCTCTCCTGTTCGCTCTCGGTGAAAGAGGGCTGCCAAGACCCCGGCACAGATAGAGTATCCAGTTGTTGTGTCCGCGTATGCTGGTCCTACTTGCGGGGCACCTTGCTCATTAACCTTGCCTACAGAGGACATCATGCCGCTAAAAGCCTGGACGACTATATCGTAGCCAGGCCGGTCTGCGAGCGAGCCTTCTCTGCCCCAGGCCGTATTGTCTAAATAGATGAGGTTTGGGCGGATTGCGGAGAGGGTTTCATAATCGATGGCCAGCCTTTGAGCCACGTCAGGGCGATAATTGA
>CAXGQC010000124.1:0-3148 GCA_964011795.1 uncultured bacterium
AAGCCACTCAGCCGACCGCTGAACCAAATGCTGGATCAATCTTCAAGAATCCACCTGGTGACTTTGCAGGTAGATTGATCGATGCAGCGGGAGGTAAAACATTAGAGACTGAAAACGCCCGCGTAAGCCGTATGCACGCCAATTTCATAACTCACAATGGGCGGGCCACCTCAAGTGAAATTTTGTATTTGATGAATGAAAGCCGAAATCTCGTCAGAAATAGCTTTGGAATTATTCTGGAGCCAGAAATAAAATGGTGGGGTATCGGTAAGACCCCTGAAATTTTTACAGTGAATTCAGGTTGAGATAACTACCATATTGTTCCTGTGTATCAGTTCATGCCCGTACTCATAGCCAAGAACTGAAATTATGTCTTCGCTCTGTATACCACAAATCTGCTTGGCATCTTGTAAGGAGTAATTAATTATTCCCACTGCCAATCGATCACCTGCCTCAGATCTGACTTCGACCACATCGCCTCTTTCAAATGCACCGGAGCTTTCCACTAATCCCACCGGCAAGAGTGAAGCCCCCTCAGATAAAGCCTTACTGGCTCCGTCATCAACGACTACCACTCCTCGGTTAGCATATTCAGAGAGTAGATACCTCCGTCGGCTCTCGACATTTGTAGTAGTTGACTGGAAATATGTACCGTTCTCATTCGAAGTCACAGCGGAGACTAAGGAACCAGGAGACTTGCCATTTGTAATAAGTACAGACGTTCCGCTCTCCATAGCGATTCTTGCGGCATTGACTTTGCTCGCCATACCACCTCGGCCTCGTTCCTTCGCTGATCCGGCAACAGATAGAATATATTCGTCGACGTGGTCCACTTGACTGATTAACTCGGCTTCTGGATTCAAAAATGGATCAGAGTCATACAGACCATCCACATCGCTCAGTATCACCAACAGATCAGCATCAATCAAATTAGCAATTAGAGCCGACAAATGATCGTTATCACCAATATTCACATCAGCAATTTCGTCAGTAGCCAGCACGTCATTTTCATTCACAACAGGTACAGACCCAGTCTCCAAAAGATTGAGGATGGTATTTCTAGCATGCAAATAGCTGAGTCTGTCCTGAACATCACGACGCGTTATAAGAATTTGAGCGGTGAGAATATCCAGCCCATCAAAGGCTTCAACCCAACGCTTCATGAGAGGAACTTGACCCAAAGCAGCCAGTACCTGCTTCGAGGTGGTGCTGGCGTCTGTGGAAGACTGGGTATCCAGTCCGCTACCTTCTAATAGACTTCGACCCTCTGTTATCGCTCCGCTGGTGACTAATACAACCTGCACGCCATCGCGCCTAAGTAATTCAATTTCTCGGGCAATGTTTGCGACAGTATCAGATGATACAGATTCAGTTCCGTCAGTAAGTACGTTTGTACCAACTTTGACAACAATCCTATGAATCTCTTGCTTGTGCTTCATGGTTAGTTAAAGTTTAGCTCCTGGTGGATTCACTCGCCGTTAGATAATCTTGAGACTCATCCATACAAACAGCTCTAATGAAGTTTAGAATATCTAGTATGTGGTCAAAGGCTATTTCCCAATTGAGAGTAGATGCACTTACTAATTTGCTCATCGATGGCGGAAAAAGGTTCGTCCGAGTGCACGGGCCTCAGCATGCTGCTGCAACCGCCTATTATGGGATATTTTCGTTATTCCCACTTACCTTTCTTCTTAGTAGTGTCTCTGGAATTTTTTTTGAAGCAAATACTCAAGAGATCGCCATAGAAATCTTGGCCAATCAACTTCATATAACTGACGAATCTATATCTGCAGCAATGAAAAGGTTTCTAGAGCTTGGGCCTCCTATTTTAATCGCGTCAACTCCAGCATTAATATTAACGTCCGGAACTATGACCGCATCACTCCGAAAAGGTCTCGATGAAGCTTTCGGACCCACCCGTAATCGATCGTTCATAAGATCCAGACTTATTGACTATTCGTTAATTCCCTTCCTAACTCTCCCCTTAGTTGGAGGATTTCTCACGACCACCTTTTGGAACTTTTCACTAATCAACTACACCCGTCTAGCTATAGCCGATCTAGAAAGTTACCTACAGACACCTCAAATGGCACTCGCGGTCATCCTGTCATTTTTGCTGACATTTATCTCTACTCTGCTCTGGTATCGTTTTGTACCTACCCTTAAACCACCTGTCCAAACCCTATGGTTTGGGGCTTTAATCGCCGCCGCTGGATTTGAAGCTGTGAAATACGGATTTACTTACTACATCTCAAGGTCCATAACATTTGACCTGTTTTACGGACCTCTAACCTCGATTATGGCAACAATGCTATTTATATTTATATCAGCCTATATTTTTATATTTGGGGCCTCTGTAGCTCAGCAAATGCTAGTCAGGGCAAATAGACGTGACTACTGATTCTGCAGTGTCGAACTAATCCATAGACTTGCTGCATCCACCAGAGGCTTTATCGCTATCTGTATGTCCCAATCCAGTTCGGCAAACGTTTCCATACATTTCTCAATGGACACAAGAGCTTCTCTATATCTTTTCTGTTCATGCTCAGAGTCGACAGCCTTAAAGCCTTGTAATTTCCTAGGCCCTTCTCGACCACCTTCAGAAATATACCAATCTTTGAACGCGACACCGCACCCTACTGAGAACATCATCGAACCTAAGGGAGTAATAATCGGCGGGACTTTCGATGCCAAAGCTCTTGCCGTGCTCCTTCTTGCTAGCGAATCATATTCGATCATCATGTGGCCGCCAGTTGGTACTAGCTCTGACAGAGTCCGAATAATATTGAGATCGATACTGTCTGGAATTTCAACCACACCCTTGGCGAATTCAATAGAGGAATTAAATGAAGTGACCTCAACCCAATTGAAACCTGGAAATTTACCTGAATTCTGCAAGCCGATTAAGACTGGGACTGCAGACATCCCAAGGGTCGTGGAATTAAGGAATACTCTGAAGTTGGTTGAACCTACTCTATTTCGTTTGCCAATCTCCACGGCCAGAAATACTCCGTCGCCAACCTCTCTTCCCTCGAGTAAGTGTAGAGGATGGTCAGGGAAACTGTTCACCGCACTCCAGATTCGTGCCACCTTACTCTCTCCTGTCATACGATCTGTTTACATGATACCGTCGCATCACGTTTATTCC
>CAXGQC010000125.1:0-3092 GCA_964011795.1 uncultured bacterium
AATTAAATGAATTTGGCTGTTAGTTGTATGAAAGTGAAAGGAAATAATCATGGGTAATGTTGAGGATGTAATGGCACTAGTCAAGGAGATGACTCTCGTTGAACTTCGTGACCTTAATAATGCGATCGAAGAAGAATTTGGAGTGACGGCAGCAGCTCCTGTGGCTGTGGCAGCAGCAGCTCCTGTGGATGCCGCTGGGGGTGATCCGGATGCCGGTGGGGATGCCACGGTGACAGTGACTCTTGCAAGCTTCGGTGAAAAGAAAATTGATGTGATCAAGGCTGTGCGTAGTGTTACTGATTTAGGTCTCAAGGAAGCGAAAGAATTCGTAGAGGGTGCCCCTGGAGTAGTGAAAGAAGGCATCAGCAAAGAAGACGCTGACTCAATCACGGAAGCTCTCGAGGCCGCAGGTGCAACTGTTGAGGTCAAATAACTAAGTTCAGTTCACTTCTCGGCTAAAGAATTGTGCAGAAACTGTTCGATCTGGGATAATCTTTAATCGTGATAGAGAGATCTAGACGGCTATCGGATCATTTTTTTATGTCGGAATGTAACCGATGCCATACGGTTTTGGCGATGCAGTCAGAGCATTTCGGGCGGTTTTGTGAGAGATGTAAAGTATCGGATGAAAATAGTGTATTTGGCGGACTACGGAGATGGGCATTTGCGGCATTATGTTCATCGTGTCTAGTTGTCGTGTTGATGCTGCTGGGCAGTTCCGAAGATCATTCGGTTTCTCAGAGGATGACTACGGCATCAAGCGAGGGCAGCGGTTCTAGTTCTCTGGAACAAGATATAGCTGGAAGAGTTCAGTCGGGTCAACTCATGGTTACTCCAATCACTGATAGAGCTGAGCCACCTACAATATCCGTACGAAGTGAATTCACAGTAACTGTAGAGAGTACATCCTCAGTGAAAGCTTCAATAGCCGAAGGAAATGAAGTTTTTGCTGAAGCTCAGTCCGTTCTCCCAAACATTCCGACTAATAGTTCTAAAAGTGATACGGGAGAAACTAGTAGGTACGCTGTCTATGTCATTGTTAATGGTGATTCAATGTATGCGATTGCTGAAAAATTCCTTCCTGATGGGGCGTTTCTACATGAGTTTACACAGCTCGTGATGCGAGAGAATAATATGGAGAATTTTGAGGATCTTCAAGTAGGTATGGAACTCAAAATACCATTGGATTTCAATAAAGAGGATTAGGCGAATGTTTAAGTTCGAAGACGAATCCAACACCGAGCAACAGTCGGTCCAAGTTACAAAGATAGTGGACTTGTCTGAACAGTCATTGGACAAAAGATCATTATTGAAATGGGGTATCCCAGCGATAATCTTGACTGGTTTCACGATTCTCGGCTTTCTAGCGGAGGACATTGCCCGTGATCTTACCGATCGGGTCGGCCTAGAGTTTAACTTGGTGGTGATGCTGGCGGCTGTAGGCGCTGCGATTGCTGATATAAAGATCATTTCCCTAGTTTTTGCGGCTAGGTCCTCGGCTGGGCAATCTCTGGAGCTTGCTGGGAATTTCATCGAAATTCGCGATGAATCGGAAAGCAGAAAGCTCGTCTGGAGAAAGTTCATGGTGTTTCTTCCATTGAGTTTTATATGTATAGCGTTGATTTCATGGTTATTAGCGCAGCTTCCTCAGACAATCATTGGATTAATAATAGTAGGGGTGTTTTCTATTGCTATTGTCATAGAATTGGTGTCAGCTGCCAGAGATATCCGCAGTAGTCCGATTGTTACTCAAGGGAGAGCCTCACGATTATGGCAAAAGAGTCGCATGATGATCTTTGGCCAGGTCAATTATCTCCTGATCGACAGACGACTGTTTGAAGTCAATTTACATGCCTATCAATTTCTTAATGCGAACCCAGATAGACCAATTAGGATTCGACATTGGCCTCACAGTAATTTAGTGATTTCGATTGAGTATCTGGAAGCGTTTCCGGAGAATAACTGAACGTTGATGAATTGGGTAGACGGTGCGATAACTGCAGTAGTTCTCTTGTCAACTTTTAGCGGTTTCAAGCACGGATTCTTGATGCAATGCTCGATTTTCGTCGGTGCGGTCGCCGGTTTGATTGTTTCTGGTTCTTTGTATGAAAATCTAGCTGGCAATCTCGGGGTACTTATTGAGGATCCTACCGCCGCCGATTTCGCTGCCTTTCTGGCGGTTATGTTTGGAATGATTTTGATTGGGTATCTATTTGGCTTGCTATTGCGGGGACTCACTAAAGTTCTGATGTTGGGATGGCTTGATCGCTTTGGTGGAATGATCCTAGGCTGCTTGACAGCATTACTAGTCTTGATCCTGTCACTGAGTTCGATTGCAGTGTTTCCGGCTGTGGAATGGTTGGCGAAGGACGTCGAATCTTCACTGTTGGCCAATAACCTGCTCGGAAGTGTTTCATTGATTGATCAACTACTGCCGTCTGAGTTTCAAGATCCTCAAGCGCAACTTACTAGTTGGCGAGAGGCGATATCTCAGCTGAGCACGAAGGATACGAACAAATAGAATAAATTCGGTTACCCTATCGGTGGAGGTCTAGTCTAATTACTGTTCGAAACCTTTCTTCACTTGTGCTCAATCAGAATTATGAGCCACTTCATGTATGCGCAGTTAGACGTGCGATGGTTTTAACTCTCACGGGAAGAGCTGACATAGTTGAATCCGGTCCGGTAGGGTTGAAAGGTGCCGAGGGAAAGATATATGACACACCTTCAGTTATCCGGTTACAAAATTACGTCAAGCGACCTCTTCCGAAGCCCCGCCTCACCCGAAAAGAGATATTCATTCGAGATGGATACAAGTGCCAATACTGTGGGATAGAAGCTGAACTGAGTCAATTAACTATTGACCATGTGATACCTAGACGTTTGGGTGGACTGCATGAATGGGAGAATGTTACGACAGCATGTTCTAAGTGCAATCACAGAAAAGGCGGTCGCACTCCTGCGCAGGCGAATATGCGCATAAATGCCGCCCCAGTTCGTCCAAGAGTCAATATTGGGCGACTATTTGTTTCGTATATCGAGGAACATGACGAATGGCAACCGTACTTAGCTCCCTGGATGAGAAAATCGGC
>CAXGQC010000126.1:0-3081 GCA_964011795.1 uncultured bacterium
ACGTCACTGTCGTGACAATTTACACCACTTATTGTGTGTAGGGATTAACGTATCCCTCGGGGAGAACTTTTTTTGGATCCGGCCTAATACTTACCATTTCTACCCGCTCATCTACCGAATGCCATCCATGGAATACCCCAGCGGGAATGACAACGATATCTCCCTCTCGGACCTCACGAACCTGTCCATCGCCCCTCGCCACGGACGTAAAGAAACTATCTCCAACGAGGACATTGACAATGTCCGAATCAGAAGGTGCATCTCGACGTCCCAGCAAAGTGCCCCCAGTTACTAACGTGCCTGATCCTTTTGTGATGTAATAAACTTCTGAAACATGGGTATGGACAATGCCCCCTACAGGTTCGTCATCCGCTTCTATTCGATCACGAAACAAGACCCCGACAGCAACATTGGCGTCACCAATATCTACGACTTTTACTTGACGGTCTACTCTGCCCTCGGGGGCATGAATAACGTTTTGCCATTCCTGGTACTTGACATCAGTGGCGTATTGGATCGGAGCTTCCTGGGAGAATGAAGTAAAAATCAAGGCGCTACACAGATAGACACCTAAAACTGCAACTAGCCTAATATTCCTGGACATTGGACGTACCTCTATTACACTTTTCTGTAATCATTAAGCCAAAGGCTGAATTAATTATCACCATAGTACACTAACCATCCTTTTGTTCACCAAAAAATGTCTGATAAGCTAGCGCTAGAAAAACAATTCCTTATAAGGGGCAATTCCATGAAAAATCTAGTTCTTGCAGGCCTGCTCTCCATAGTCTGGTCTACTGCATTACCACAAACGGATTATATTGTTCCAAAAACCGAATACGGCCAGCCAGACCTTCAGGGCGTTTGGAATTTCGCGTCCCATACCCCGGTCCAAAGGAATGAGCAGTACGGCAATCGACAGTATTTTACTGCCGAGGAAGATGAAGAGAATCGAGACCGATCTGTCTCATCCTTCGAGGCGAGGGCAGAGTCCCACTTTGACGGTGTAGGAGGATATAACTCGTTCTGGTATGAGCGCGCAGCAATAGGATATGACCTAAGAACATCCCTAATTACCTATCCTGAAAATGGCCGCATTCCAGAAATTGCGGAAGGTGCTTTCATGCAGCGAGGTGGGGTTAGTGAGGATTATCCTAGTCAGCGCCCAGTTCGATTCATGGGCGCCGGTGGAATCGCAAAAGACGGCCCAGAGGACCGAGGTCTATCTGAAAGGTGTATTGCTGGCTTCAATGCTGGCCCACCATTTATGCCTAGCGCCTACAACAATAATATTCAGATTTTTCAACACAAAGACCATGTGGTTATCATGACAGAGATGGTTCATGATGCACGCATGGTGCCACTAGATGCAAATCACCAATTACACGACGATATTCGTCTTTGGTCCGGAGACTCTAGAGGTTACTGGGATGGGGATACACTTGTCATCGAAACCAAGAACTTTAGCGATATGGTGCAAAGTTTTCTTGCCTCGCCATATGGCAACGCTCACGAGAAATCCCTTACGGAGCGTTTTACTCGAGTCAGTGAGTCAACAGTAGAGTATGAATTCACTATTAATGACCCTGGCACCTTTACAGATAGGATTACAGCAATGGTGCCGATGACTAAAGTGGATGGTCTTCTCTACGAGTATTCGTGCCATGAAGGGAATTATGGGATGACCAATCTGCTCAGAGGTGAGAGAAGGCAAGAAATGGATGCGTTGGGAATTGAGTAGCTTTTGGACTCTAAGTTAGCTCAACACATATCGTAATTATTCTAGTGTCTATGAGGAGTCGATCTTGAAGTTATATGATTTACCCGCTTCACCCAACGCTCGCAGAGTGCGAGTTTTTATTGCCGAAAAAAACCTGCAAATAGAGATGGTACCAATAAACATGATGACTGGAGAGAATAAGACCGAGGAATATCTCTCGAAGAATCCATTAGGGCGCATGCCACTTCTTGAGCTTGATAATGGCACCTGTATCGCCGAGTCGATAGCAATTTGTCGGTATCTCGAAAATGAGTATCCAGATCCTCCACTTTTTGGAACATCAAGTCTAGAACAAGCTATGATAGAAATGTGGCAACGCCGTATGGAATTCCAATTCCTCAATCCCATGATAAACATATTTCGCAACACTCACGAAATGTGGAAAGATCGAATGATCCAAATACCTCAGATTGCAGAGATTGAATCAAAAGATGTGGAGGAGAAAATGGTATGGCTTAATCGGGAACTAGAGGGAAGAGAATATATAGCAGGCGAAACTTACTCTGTAGCCGACATTACCGCTCAATGTGCTTTTGTCATGGGTAAGGCTGCTGTTGGTATTCGCATCCCTGAGGATCTTTCAAACCTTGATGCTTGGTGGTCGCGAGTTACCTCAAGACCAACGGCCAGGGCCTAAATTAACACTTTGCTGAGATTATTATGAAGTCAGTATGTTTAGTGATCGGTGCGGGCGCAGGTATCGGCGGTACCGTCGCAAAACGATTTGCCGAAGAAGGTTACCATTCAGTTTTATGCAGACGCAGTGATGAAAATGGTTTGAATCGCCTTGTCGCAAATATAAAGGAAGACGGCGGTGACGCCACCGGATTTCTGCTCAACGCGGTAACAGAGAATTCAATTGAAGAGCGGGTAGCTCAGATCGAGTTGGAAATCGGTCCGATAGAGGTCGTGATTTTTAACTTAGGTGCGCAAGTGGGAAACAGGGGGCTCGAGGAAACCACATATAAAGTTTTCGAACTCGGATGGAGAATGGCTACATTCGCTCTTTTTCGAACTGCATCTTCCGTATGTCCGCTCATGGAATCTAGAGGAAAAGGAACTTTATTAGTAACATCCTCAACAGCTGCTGTCAGAGGTAATGCTGGACAACATTCTCATGCAGCTGCAATGGGTGGCCGTCGTATGCTGTGTCAGTCACTCAACGCTCAGTATGCATCAAAGGGTATCCATATCGCACATATTGTGATTGATGGCTCAGTAGACGCGCCAGACACCTTAGGTAAGATGTTAGGCCCCGATAAATTTCAAAAGTTGCGGGAAACTAAAGGGATGGAAAAAGA
>CAXGQC010000127.1:0-3077 GCA_964011795.1 uncultured bacterium
AGATTGATCGATGCCGCGGGAGGTAAAACATTAGAGACTGAAAACGCCCGAGTAAGCCGAATGCACGCTAATTTCATAACTCATAATGGTCGAGCTACCTCAAGCGAAATTTTGTATTTGATGAACGAAAGCCAAAATCTCGTCAGGAATAGCTTTGGAATTATCCTAGAGCCAGAAATAAAATGGTGGGGTGCTGGTAATGCACCTGAAATTTTCGTAGTGAATTCAGCTTGAGATGACTACCATATTGTTTCTGTGAATCAGTTCATGCCCGTACTCATAGCCAAGAATTGAATTTATGTCTTCGCTCTGTACACCACGAATCCGATTAGCATCTTCCAAAGAATAATTAGTTATCCCCACTGCCAACCGAGCACCCGACTCAGCTCTGACTTCGACTACATCACCTCTTTCAAATGTACCGGAGCTTCGCACTAACCCAACTGGCAAAAGTGAGGCCCCTCCAAATAAAGCCTTCCTAGCTCCGTCATCGACGACTACCACTCCCCGGTTCGCGTACTCAGAGAGTAGATATCTGCGTCGGCTCTCGACATTTGTGGTACTTGAACGGAAATATGTACCGTTTTTACTTGAAGTCACTGCCGAGACGAGGGAACCAGGAGACCTCCCATTTGTAATAAGTACCGACGACCCACTCTCCATAGCAATTCTTGCGGCATTAACTTTGCTTGCCATGCCGCCTCGACCACGCTCTTTGGCTGATCCGGCAACAGATCGGATATATTCATCCACCTGGTCCACTTGACTGATTAGCTGGGCTTCCGGGTTCAAAAGTGGATCGGAGTCATAAAGACCATCAACATCGCTCAGTATCACCAGCAAGTCGGCATCAATTAAATTAGCAATTAGAGCCGATAAATGATCGTTATCACCAATATTCACATCAGCTATTTCGTCGGTCGCTAGCACGTCGTTCTCGTTCACGACCGGTACAGATCCAGCCTCTAAAAGATTCAGTATCGTATTTCTAGCATGCAAGTAGCTTAGTCTGTCCTGAACATCACGACGTGTTATGAGAATTTGAGCAGAAAGTATATCTAGTCCATCAAAGGCCTCAACCCAACGCTTCATTAGAGGAACTTGACCCAAGGCAGCCAGTACCTGTTTGGAGGTTGTGCTGGCGTCGACAGAAGATTGTGTATACATACCACTACCCTCTAATAGACTCCGGCCCTCCGTTATCGCTCCACTGGTGACTAAGACAACCTGCACGCCACCTCGCCTAATTAAGTCAATTTCTTGGGCAATGTTCGCAACAGTATCGGATGATACAGATTCAGTCCCATTAGTAAGTACGTTTGTACCAACTTTGACAACAATCCTACGAATCTCTTGATTATGTTCCATGGGTGTTTAGAGTTTACCTCCTGAAGGATTCTCTCGTCGCGAGATGATCTCGAAACTCATCCATACAAGCGCCCTCATGAAGTTTAGAATATTCAGTATGTGGTCAAAAGCTGTTTCTAGATTAAGAATAAATACACTTGCTAATCTTCTCATTGATGGCGGAAAACGGTTCGTCCGGGTGCATGGACCGCAACACGCTGCGGCAACTGCCTACTACGGTATCTTTTCGTTATTCCCACTTACCTTTCTTCTTAGCAGTGTCTCCGGCATTTTTTTTGAAGCAAACACTCAAGAAATTGCCATAGAAATTTTGGCCAATCAGCTCCATATAACTGACGAATCTATATCAGCCGCAATGAAAAGGTTCTTAGAACTTGGACCTCCAATTTTAATAGCCTCAACTCCAGCATTAATATTAACCTCAGGAACAATGACCGCGTCACTACGAAAAGGCCTTGATGAAGCTTTTGGACCCACCCGTAATCGATCGTTCTTAAGGTCCCGACTTATTGACTACTCACTAATTCCTTTTCTCACTCTCCCGCTAGTCGGTGGATTCCTCACAACCACTTTTTGGGACTTTTCGCTAATTAACTACACGCGCCTAGCTATAGCCGATCTGGAAAGTTATCTGCAGACACCGCAGATGGCACTTGCAGTGATACTGTCCTTTTTATTGACATTCATCTCGACTCTGCTCTGGTATCGATTTGTACCTACCCTTAAACCGCCTGTACAAGCTCTCTGGTTCGGGGCTTTAATCGCCGCCGCCGGATTTGAAGCTGTGAAATACGGATTTACTTACTACATCTCGAGGTCGATAACATTTGACCTGTTCTACGGACCTCTGACATCGATTATGGCAACGATGCTATTCATATTCATATCGGCCTATATCTTTATATTTGGTGCCGCCGTTGCCCAACAGATGCTAGTTAGAGCAAATACACGCGACTACTGATTCTGGAGTGTCGATCTAATCCATAGACTTGCGGCATCCACCAAAGGCCTTATTGCTATCTGTATGTCCCAATCCAGTTCGGCAAAAGTTTCCATACACTTCTCAATGGAAGCTAGGGCTTCTCTATACCTTGTCTGCTCATGTTCAAAGTCGACAGCCTTAAAGCCTTGTAGTTTTCTGGGACCTTCCCGCCCGCCCTCCGAAATATACCAGTCTTTGAAGGCGACACCGCAACCCACTGAAAACATCATTGAGCCCAAGGGAGTAATGATAGGTGGGACTTTCAAAGCTAAAGCCCGGGCGGTGTTCCTTCTTGCCGTCGAATCATATTCGATCATCATGTGACCACCACTTGGCACTAGTTCTGACAGCGTTCGAATGATATTGAGGTCGATACTGTCTGGGATCTCGACCGTACCGTTAGCAAATCCAATCGAGGAATTGAATGAAGTGACCTCAACCCAATTAAAACCTGGAAATTCCCCTGAGTTCTGTAAACCGATTAAGACTGGTACTTCAGACATCCCGAGGGTCGTGGAATTAAGTAACACTCTGAAGTTGGTTGAACCTACTCTATTTCGCTTACCAATCTCCACAGCGAGAAATACACCGTCGCCAACCACCCTCCCCTCCAGTATGTGTAGAGGATGGTCAAGGAAATCACTCACGGGATTCCAGATTTGTGGCACCTTAACTCTCTCCTGTCATACGATCTGTTTACATGATACCGTCGCATCACGTTTATTCC
>CAXGQC010000128.1:0-3069 GCA_964011795.1 uncultured bacterium
ATCGTAACCCTCGCATTATTGCGGGTTCTGCAAAAGGTACTCAATTACTCGTGTCGCCTTCTGCTCGAGTCCGTCCTACATCCTTGCGATTGCGTGAATCACTGTTCGGGATGCTCGATTCACTTGAAGCAGATTATTCATATATTTTAGATCTTTATGCAGGCTCTGGTGCTCTCGGTATTGAGGCATTATCGAGAGGAGAAGGCCTTGCTATTTTTGTGGAACAGGATAGAAGCTCAGCAGCAACTATTCGAATGAATCTTGAGCGAGTGGGCGAATCGAATCGAGGTTTGGTAGTGGGCCAATCTGTGGAAGACTGGGTTCCGACTGATATGAAAAAATTCACAATGATTTTTGCAGATCCTCCCTATCAATCCACCGGAATAGATTCTCTAATCTCCGAGAAATTGAAGGACAGCATTGCAGCGAATGGGGTGCTGGCTCTGGAACACGAATCCAAACTCACCCCGCCAAATACGATATGCGATCTCAAGTTATATAAAGCCAGACGTCAAGGTAAAGGCGCAGTGGCGATTTATTGTGATGAAGCAAACTGAGGAGGTGAAATATGGTAGTAGCACTGTATCCCGGTAGATTTGATCCGGTCACGTATGGACATATTGATATTGCAGCTCGGGCCTCGAAGCTATTCGATTCAGTTGTCATCGGGGTTGCTTACTCGCGGAGTACTATTTTTTCTTTAGACGAGAGGATGTCTTTTTTTTCAAATGCTCTCGATGAAAAAGGAATAAAAAATGTACAGGTTCAGCCGGTCAAAGGACTTACTGTGGAATCTGCTCGTGAAGTGGGAGCTACTGCGATAGTTCGAGGGTTACGAACAGGAGACTTCGGTTACGAGTTTGACATGGCTCTGATGAACAGGCATATGGCTCCAGACGTTGAGTCGATTTATCTGATGACATCTTTAGAAACTTTATTTGTTTCGAGTACCCGGATCCGTGAGCTCGCGGGTTTCAAAAGAGATGTGAGTGATTTTGTGACATCAGAAGTAGCAGAAGCGATTGCAGAAAAATTTAAAGACTAGAAAACAATGAGGATATCTGCGTAGGAGGACATGACAATGGAATTAATGGATGCACTTACGGCAATGAACGAGTTACTCGAGGGCAAAACACACATTCGGGGCAGAGTTTGGGTCGAGCGGTCAGAACTGATGGAGCTTATTGATATCGCCGTGACCAAGGCTTCTCAAGGTGCAAATTCTAGACTCGAAATAAATGCTCACGCGGAACGGGTGTTAGAGGAAGCCCGTATAAAAGCAGATGAGATCCTTTCGCTAAGTAATGACCAAGCTGCTGAGATCATTAGGTCGGCAAAAATTACGGCAGCAGACATAATTGATTCTGCGGAAAACGAGTCGAACGAAATCCTTTCTGAAGATAACCGCATGAAGCAGATATTAGATTTGCAAGAGAAAATTCAATTATCTAGTCAGACGCATCTTGACCATGTTTCGAATGTGCAAGCCGATGCTATATCAGCCCTCCTTCGGATTTCCGAATATATTCGCGAACAGGCTCGTGGACTTGATCAGCACACAGATTCCCCCATCGAGTCAGACCCAAGACTACGCCCGAATTATCCCGAGGAAACGAAACAATTTGAAACAAGAGAACACGATATCGGACATGACTTGGCGGAGACTACTGTCGAGACTATCGAATCCTTGGAACCAGAATTATCAATAGTCGGAGCTGGCAAGAACACGAAATCACTGACCGAATCACTTGTCGTAACAGAGATAACTGCTCAAGTAACAGCGGAGGAGTCAGGAGAGCCTGAGAGCCTAAATGACAGTCAGCTCCCGTTCATATCAGATGAACTATTTCAACCCTATGACTCTTACGAAGAACCTGAGCGTTAGATAACGATGTTGAGAAGGCGATTTTCTACATAGATTACTCGACGAATTTCAGAATCCTCGATAATTTGCTTGATTTGCTCGTTCGAGATGGCGATCTGTAGAGCATCATCCTCAGTAGTTCCGGTTGGTAAAATAATCTTGGAGCGGACTTTGCCATTAATTTGGACTGGTATTTCAATTTCGTCTACGATCATGGCCTCTTGGTCAGGCTTCGGCCAATTTTCGAGATGTACCGATGTCGAATATCCTTTTCTGGCCCAGAGCTCTTCCGTTATATGCGGTGCTATTGGGGCCAAGAGTCGAAGTAATATTTGTATGGATTCTTC
The DNA here is from genome assembly GCA_964011795.1 of uncultured bacterium. Lineage (GTDB taxonomy): Bacteria > Chloroflexota > Dehalococcoidia > UBA2979 > UBA2979 > UBA2979. The sequence goes on from CAXGQC010000128.1 coordinate 2,212, forward strand.
GTATAAATCGTTCGATAGGTCTCGACGGTCGAGACACGCTGTGAGATGGTTTGTGAGCTCCATAAGAGCGGCAACGGCAGTATTGAATGACTTGGATTCAAAGTCGTCAGTAACTTTCTGAATTGTCTGATTTGTAATCCTAGATGCCTCTTGATCACCAGAGTTTGAATTGTTTACGTAGCCAGTCACGCCAAGGGTCCAGATTCGATTAAGCCATCTCGAGACTCCTACGATTCCTTCCGAATAAGGCCCTCCACTTTCCCATGGTCCAAGGAAAGCTAAGTGAGATCGAAACGCATCAGTTCCCCAGCGATCAACTATTTCGTCGGGTGCTACAACATTGCCTCTGCTTTTTGACATTCTTTGACCATCAGTACCTAAGACTTGTCCCTGCGCAAAGTAATTTTTGAACGGTTCTTTCCCCGAAAGGATTCCGATGTCTCGCCCAAATTTGTGAAAAAATCTCGCATAGAGGAGGTGCATCACGGCATGCTCTGCGCCCCCGGTGTACTGATCCACCGTCGGCCAATGTTTGTTTGCTTCGGTTCCGACCGGGGCTTCGTGGTTATTTGGGTCTGTGTATCGATAGACATACCAGGAAGAACACATAAAGGTATCCATCGTGTCAGTTTCACGCTCGGCGGAATTACCACACTGTGGACATTGCACATTTACGAACTCTTGAGATAGTCCTAAAGGACTTTGTCCAGTTGGAAGAAACTCCACGTCTTTCGGGAGAGTTACCGGTAGATCACTCTCTGGGACCGGTATCACACCACATTGTCCACAATGGATCATAGGAATTGGCGCACCCCAGTATCTTTGTCTCGATATTAACCAGTCTCGTATTCGGTACTG
>CAXGQC010000129.1:0-3061 GCA_964011795.1 uncultured bacterium
TGATTGCCGGAGACCGTGTTCAGACTATGACTAACTCAAATTTGGCACAACGTTCAACCGCAACCAAAAACAGTATTATCTATTATGGCTACTGGATAACTCTTGCGGCCTTTTTCGCCCAACTCATCTCGGTAGGCACGCAGAATGGTGTTACAAGCACCATGCTTGACGCGATGAGTGGTGACTTTGGTTGGGAGCGGTCGGAGTTCCTCTTAGGACAAACGGGATCGCGAGTTACCATGGCTTTGGTCGGTTTTGTGGTCGGTGCCTGGATAGATCGCTGGGGCGGGCGACCATTGATGGTAGTTGGCATGACCATAGTAGGAGCCTCGATGTTCCTAACGAGCGCGATACAGGAATTTTCCATAGCAGGTATTACCGTCTCGCCATTAGCACAATGGTTAGTTCTACGGTCGGTTACGTTCACTATTGGCGCTGCGATGATCGGGAATCTCGTGGTGAACGTCACCTTGGCGAAATGGTGGGTCGAAAGAAGAGGCTTGATGGTTGCAATAGCGGCAACCGGTGTGTCGATGGCAGGTGTGATCTATCCCATACTGACTGCTATCGTCATCGAGGGATGGGGATGGCGTGAGGCATGGCAAGTACATGCCGTCATCGCGTGGATAGTCGTATACGCTGCTGCTATGGTGATGCGCAGGCAGCCTGAAGACTATGGACTCCATCCCGACAACAGGACAGCTGAGGAGATGCAGGCGACCCGAGGGAAGGCGGTAAGAGAGGATTTTGAAAACTCCCTCACTCGCAGCGAAGCACTTCGTACTTGGTCTCTGTATCTGCTCGTATTAACTTTTGGAACTGCTGGTATAGGGATCGTCATAGCACTCTCACTATTGGTACCGCTTGCCACTGACGCTGGATACTCGCTGATTGTCGCAGCCTCACTTTCAGCCACAATGTCTCTATGGGCGGCCATATCTAAACCGTTTTGGGGTTACACAATTGATCACTACGATGCAAAAAAACTCGCGACCATCGGCTTTAGCATCGCCGGGATCGGATTCCTTGTAGTGGCACTAGCAAGCCAAATGGCTGACCAGCCTACAGTTAGATATCCTGTGGAATTCTGGAAATTCAATGGCGAACTCCCGTTGATATTTCTCTTAGGTTGCACCCTCATCGGTTTCGGGTTTGGAGGGCAGATTCCACTTCAAGAGACTATTTGGGGATCCTTCTTTGGGCGAAGATACTTAGGAGCGGTGCGCAGTGTAGGAATGCCATTTTCAATTATTTTTGGGGCCATAGCCGTTCCCGGAGCGGCTCTTTGGGGGGAGGTGACTGGAGATCTTTCGGCTCCATTCATGGCTACGGCCGTGTGTTGGTTCGCTGGAGCTATATTGGTCTTATTCATTCCTAAGCCCAAGAAAAAATATTCAGAGAGTTCGCCAGAGTCGCCTGACATCGCAATACGAGAGGGATACTCGCAGTTGGTAAATGAGTATCTCCTCCCCGAAACTCCTGAAGAAAACAACTCACCACAAAGGCGTTTCCGACTACATTCGAATCAGTCAAAAAGAAGTAAATACATGACGGACAAAGATTGAAGGGTGTTCGGATTGACCTAAAATGATTAGACTCTTCCCAGAGATACATAATTAGAGAGCTGGAGCAGATAACAACATGCCAAGTCGACGCAATGCAATCGAACTATCCACTGATGAAATTCGTGAGATGCTTATGCACGAGCGAGTACTTCAAGTAGCTAGCATCAACCCTGATGGAACTCCACACTTGGCGCCAATGTGGTTCGTAGTGGACGAAGATGGTTCGATTTCGTTCACCACCTATGGAAAATCCCAAAAAATCATGAATCTAGAACGAGACGCTAGAATCACGGTCGTAACGGACTCAGGTCACGAGTACAACGAGATCAAGGGGGTCTCGATCGATGGAACCGCCGAGGTGATCAGAGAACCAGCACACACCGCAAAAATAATGCGTTTGATTGGCCTCAAACATTCGGATCAGTTGGATTCAAAAAGTGACAGCACATCGAACGATGAGGCTGGTGACCTGCCACCTGCCGCTTATAAGCGAGTTGTGGTGGAGATAACTCCGGTACGTTATCGGTCCTGGGATCACGGAAAAATCTAGTAAAGATCTCGACTTACGGGTTCTTTGATCTCGAGCCAGTCGCAAGTTCTAGCACGTATCGTTACAATCTGACGGTACATTCAATTGAAACGGCCAGAAAGGGGTACATATGGCAGTGGATAAATTTCCGGTGGAAGCCGGTCACATAATGATGTTTGCTCGATCCGTCGGCGACAAGAATCCGATTTACTCAGACGAAGAATATGCCAAGACGACTGAGGCGGGCGGTATTATCGCACCTCCAACATTCGTCCAGGCATCTTCCCAATATGATCCGGATGCGTCACTACGGCCCAAGATCGGTGAAAAATGGTTTGGCTCCGGCTCAAAACCTTCTGGATCCAACGCACCTCCAGAAGAAGATTTGCAAGGGGACGCAGGCGGAACAAGTGGCGGTGGCACAGGTTTGCATGGCGGTCAGCACTACGTGTATCACAGGAACGTAAGCCCCGGTGATGTATTAACACCCACTAACCGTCCAGGCGAACGCTGGGAAAGAGAAAGTAAACGAGCAGGGAAACTTATTTTCACAGAATCAATAACCGAATATCGGGACCAAAATGGTGAATTAGTAGTGACCGCGCGCTCAGTTGGGATACAGACCGAGCGAGTTGTGGACCAAGGTTAAGAAACGGGAGAAAACAGAAATGTCATTACAAGCAGGAAATCTAAACGTAGGCGATGAGCACTCGGAAGTGATTGTTCATGACCTCTCGAGAACACAGTTAGTTCAGTATGCAGGCACATCAGGTGACTACAACCCACTCCACACTGACGAACCGTTCGCGAAGGAAGTTGGGGGTTATCCAACAGTTTTTGCTCACGGCATGCTCACTATGGGTATGACTGGGAAAATGCTCACTAACTGGGTTGGTGATGGACGACTAAAAACATTTGGTCTCGACTTCCGTTCTCAGGTGTGGCCAGGTGACACTTTGACGGCAAC
>CAXGQC010000130.1:0-3027 GCA_964011795.1 uncultured bacterium
GAATAATGTTCCGTTCATATTTTGCCATGCCGGAGGAATTGACCGATTCTGCTGGAAAACCTACAGGTGCAGTATTAGGTTTTGCGAATACTCTTAGCGCTGTACTAACCGAGCTTGCCCCAACTCACATAATTGCTGCATGGGATGCCTCAGAAGAAACATTTCGAAAGCAACTCGATCCAAATTACAAGGCGAATAGAGATCCTACACCCGTAGCTCTGCGGTCGCAGTTTGACACCGTGCGAGATATGTTAGCCGCGCAATCCATTCCTCTGGTGGAATGTCCAGGTTACGAAGCCGATGATGTGATGGGTACCTTGGCGCGCCAAGCAAGCGAGCTGGGAATTAAGGAGACTATCCTTCTGACGCTAGACAATGATCTTATTCAATTGGTCGATGAGCAGGTACGAGTGTATATGTACCGCCCATACCAAAAGGATTACGTCATGTACGACGAAGCTAAAGTATTTGAACGGTTTGGCTTTGAGCCGATACAAATGATCGATTACAAAGGATTGGTTGGCGACACCAGCGACAATATTCCGGGCGTTAAAGGAATCGGTGATAAGGGTGCTAAAGCCTTGATAGCTTCGTGGGGTGATATAGACCATATGATCGATAATCTCGATACCATTGAGCCGACTCGCACGAGGTCAGCTCTCACAAAAGGCCAGGCGTCTGCACTTTCCTCTAGAGAACTCGCGACCATCGTGCGTGATGTCCCCGATCTGGTCCTTGATCTGGGGGCTGCTGATAGGAAACGTTTCGATCCGGATCAGGCCAGGATTTTCTTCGAACAAATAGGTTTCAAGACTCATGCTAAACGAGTTAGTAGCTCGGACACTGTTGGGCTGACTGAAACTGCGTCGGTCCGAACTGACTTAAGAATAGTTCAGATCGATAGTGAAGATATGTTGCAAGCGGGACTGCAAAGATTTAGCAACTTGAACAAAGTCGCAGTTACTGTTGTCAGTGATTCGCACTTACCAGTCGAATTCAGCTCCAACACCATAGGTTTATCCATCGTGAGTCAGACTCGTGAAGGTCTCTATTTTCCGATTAGACAGAGGAACACCTTCTCAAATGACCAAGAATTGCCCGGATTTAATAGTCCTAGTGATCTAACACCAGAGGTCTATTATCCCGATCTTGAGACGGTGCTCGAGTGGTTGCAGAAACAAATTGAACGAGGGATGACACTATTAGTACACGACGCTAAACAGACCGTCTGGTGTCTTAGAAAATTAGCGAGTGAGCACAATATAGTATTAGGTCCAGCAGAAGTATTTGACACAAAGATCGCCTCGTATTTACTTGGGTTCAGTGATGAATCTATCCAAGACCTGGCAACTCGACTGGTACTAGAAGTATTGCCAGACGAGAAAACATTGTTAGGGAGTGGCAAATCCAAGAAAGTGTATTCCGAACTTGAGACCGACGTCGTTGCCGAGTTTGCAATTCGGTCTGGTGCACTTCTGTTTGAGGCGGAGCAGGAACTAACGACGTCACTAGAGGAAAGACAGCTGGGAGGGATCTTTCATGACATCGATCTGCCACATGCACAAGCCTTAGCTAGGATGGAAGACTTTGGTATCAAAATTGATTCGGAGAAGCTCCACTCTTTGGGTTTCGATTTAGAGCGCGAGTTGGATGATATCGAGAAGGCGGCATTCCAAAGCGTCGGGCAGGAGGTGAATATGGGCTCACCAGCGGAACTGTCTCGACTGTTATTTGATGAACTGTCGCTCCCTCCGTCAAAAAAAATAAAAACGGGCTTTAGCACTGACGCTGAGTCATTGTCGTTGTTAGTCGATCAACATCCAGTCGTCCGAATGATACTTGATTGGCGCGAGATATCGAAATTGAAGTCGACCTACGTAGACGCGCTTCCACGGCATGTTAATCACACCACGGGCCGAATCCATACGATTTACTCCCAAACAACTACAGCTACCGGCAGATTATCCTCCACAGCTCCCAATTTACAAAATCTTCCTATCCGTGGAGATCGAGGTGGCATGATTCGTGATGCTTTTATCGCTAATGACTGTGGTGCAGATCCCCTGTTTCTTTCGATCGATTATTCGCAAATTGAGCTACGAATCCTGGCTCATTTAAGTCAAGATGAAGCCTTAATAGAGGCGTTCTTGGGGGGATTAGATATTCATACATCCACAGCTGCAAATATCTTTGGAAAATCCAATGAGGATGTTAGTTATGAGGAACGAAGGCGAGCGAAGGTGTTCAACTTCGGTGTTCTTTATGGACTGAGTGCGTTTGGTCTATCAGTTAGGGAAGGAATTACTCGGGGAGAGGCCCAAGAGTTCATAGATTCCTACTTCCGCTCCTATCCGAAAGTGGAAATATGGAGAGATCAGGTGGTGGAAGAAGCCCGGTCTGCCGGATACGCGCTGACGATGACTGGTAGACGCAGAGCTATCCCCGAACTGCACTCACGTAACCAAAACGTAAGGAGGGCAGGCGAACGTATCGCGATGAATATGCCAGTCCAAGGCACTGCCTCTGACATTATAAAAATTGCAACCAATAATATAGATGAAGAGTTAATGAAACGTCGTGAAATGGGCCTGCACGCCCGACTGGTCATGCAGATACATGACGAGCTCATCTTTGAGCTCCCTTCTGATGAGGTCGCTTCGATTGTAGATCTTGCTGAAGAAATGATGCCTTCTATCCAACTATCAGTGCCACTATTACTCGACAAGGCTATCGGGACTTCTCTGGGAAATTTAGAAGAAATTTAACAGTATGCCTGAATTACCTGAAGTCGAGACGGTTAGACGTGGCCTGATCCCCTATGTGCTTGGGTCGACTATTCAGAGAGCCATGGTACACAGAGGTTTTGGTCGGATGATTAAGGACAGTTCAGTAAAGGCATTCCGGGAAACTGTTGAAGGAAATCGAATCGAAGAATTGAGACGTCATGGTAAGTACTTAATTTTCAGACTATCGAATGGGCGCAGCTGGATCGTTCACCTACGCATGACGGGTGCTTTTCTAATATCG
>CAXGQC010000131.1:0-3026 GCA_964011795.1 uncultured bacterium
GTCCATCAGCTCGGACTCTCGGCAGGTGTCGTCCGGTACATTATTCATCGCGGTCCAAGGCGAGAATTACGATGGGCACGATTTCGTCAATGACGCTGTAGAGCGTGGCGCTGTAGGTGTCGTAATCTCTACAGGACGAAAAGCAACAAGTCTCGCAGTTCCGCAAATCGAAGTGAGTGATACGAGGCGGGCAGTAGCCGCTATATCAGCTGCATTTTATGACCATCCTTCACGAAAAATGAAATTAATAGGGGTGACTGGAACGAATGGCAAATCGTCAACCTCGATCATTCTGCACTCACTACTGATGAGCGCTGGTTTGCAAGCAGGTTTAATGACGACCATTGTGACGAAGATCGGTAGGATTGAAAAGGAGAATCCAACGCGTTTAACCTTGCAAGAAGCGCCCGAGGTGCAGCGCGCGCTGAGCGAGATGCGGGAATCCGGATGCACGCATGTGATTCTAGAAGCGACTTCTATCGGGCTCGACCTAAGTCGATTGGATTATTGCGAATTTGAGGGTGCAATATTCACAAATCTTACTCCAGACCATCTTGATTATCACCTGACGATGTCAGCATACCGCGAAGCAAAAGGATTACTGTTTTCTAAAATTAGACCGTCTGGTTTTGCTGTTATTAACGGCATGGATGCAGAGGCTTCTTTTTTTAAATCGCTCGTGGAAGGTGAGTCCGTCTCCGTGATCGAGTACTCGCGTGATGAGCTAGTCAGACTGGAAATGTCAACGGAAGGCACACGATTTCGTTGCCAATTAGTGGGCAGAGTTCAGCCAAGTACTTTAATTACGAATCTCTTTGGAACCTATAACATGGAAAATCTTCTGGCAGCGATACGTGCGTGTGAAGTTCTTGGCCTAGATGATGATTCCCTTGAATCTGGAATAGTCTCTATCGACAAAATTCCCGGCAGATTGGATGTCGTCCTCGAAAAACCAGTCACTGTAGTGGTTGATTATGCCCACTCTGAAGACAGTCTTCGGCAGACGCTTGTTATCCTGCGTGAGGCATTCGATCCACAGTCAAATCAGCAGATTATTGTAGTCATTGGCTCGGCTGGCGAGAGAGATCCAGAGAGGAGGTATGGGATTGCCCGTGCTCTGGCAACTGATGCGGACACCATTATTCTTACTGACGAAGACCCGAGATCCGAAGACAGTGGGCTCATCATCGAAACGATCGCACATGCGGTAATCGATGCTGGTTTCAAAGATTCCGACCACATGTTGAAAATTCCTGATCGTCGGAAGGCGATCGCTCGGGGCCTTGAACTCGCGAGACAGGGTGATATCTTGCTTGTAGCAGGTAAAGGTCACGAAACTTCGATCGAGTACGAATTCGGCTCGATAGCGTGGAGTGATACTGGTGTGGTTCTAGAAGAATGGAATAGTCTGAGAGACGTATCCGGTGATTACCCCGTTGATAGGGATGGAGATTGAACATGACTGTTGTGGATGAGAGTACATACAGAAATCTGGCGCAAAAAGATCTCGAACACCTATTGCACCCCCAGTATTATGCCCCCGAACATCAAGAACCAGTAATTTTTGATCACGGTAAGGGTGTTTGGCTTACTGATGTGAATGGAAAAAAATACATAGACGGGCTCTCAAGTCTCTGGAATGTTGCTGTTGGACATGGTCGTGAAGAGCTCGCCGAGGCGGCCTCAAAGCAAATTCAGAAGGTGGCATTTACTAATAACTACACCGGGTTCAGTAACGTCCCCGCAATTGAATTAGCGGCAAAGGTAGTGTCACTAACCTACGACAACATGGGATCAGTTTACTTCACGAATTCTGGTTCGGAGTCCAACGAGACCTCATTTAAGACAGCTAGGTTTTATTGGAATCTAAAGGGTAAGCCGGAAAAGAATAAGCTGATTGCTCGTGAACGCGCGTACCATGGCGGCACCTTGGCAACATCCACAATGACAGGACTGCCCCCGTTTTGGAAATACTTTGGTCCACTAGTCCCAAACATTGTTCATACGCAGGCTCCAGAGAACCCTGAGGACAGTGTAGGGGAGCCTAACTCGGACGGTGAATATGCCTCCTGGATAGAAGACTCGATTTTGCGTGAAGGACCGGAGACTGTCGCTGCGGTCATCTGTGAGCCAGTCAAAGGAGCTGGAGGAGTGTGGACTCCATCAGATTCATATTTCCGTGAAGTACGTGAAATATGCGACAAATACGAGGTATTGCTGATAGCCGACGAAGTTATTACTGGGTTTGGTAGAACCGGAAAGTGGTTCGCTATGGAGCGCTGGGATGTGCAACCGGACATGGTGTCTTTTGCGAAGGCAATAACGTCAGGATATATCCCAATGGGGGGCACAATCGTGTCACGAGAGATTCGTGATGCTTTAAAGGATGTCCCAGCAGATGCACGATTCATGCACGCCTATACTAATTCTGCTCACCCTACGGCTTCGGCTGTGGGGCTACGAAATCTGCAAATTATCGAAGATGAGAATTTGGTGCAGAACGCCCAAGAAATGGGTGACAGGCTCGGTAAAGGTCTCCATGAGATGCTTGCGGGCCATCCACATGTCACAAATATCCGTCAACTTGGCCTAATAGCTGGGCTCTCGGCGGTTGAAGATAGTGATTCTGATACTCCTTACGAGCCGAGTTCTGGGATAGGCTTCGCTATACAGAAACATTTGAGAGAAGAGGGGCAGGTGATAACTCGAATAGTGGGAGATAATCTGCTGTTCGCACCTCCACTTTGCGTAAACAGTGATGAAATTGATCAAATATTGTCAGCGACCAAGTCGGCAATAGATGCGGTGACGCTATAGCTGCAGCCAGCACAGTTGTCGTGCAGCCACCTATCTCTTATTCTTGGAGTATGAGAGGAGGTGGTGTAAATATGGGAAGTACTAAGCGTTACCAACCGGTTAAGTTGAACACGGCGGAGGTGACTACTCGCTAATTGCGTGCCACCGTCAAGATTTTCTTGACCAGTTGAGTGACGTAATGAAGGGGCCTAAGGGCCCCTTCTCATTTT
>CAXGQC010000132.1:0-2937 GCA_964011795.1 uncultured bacterium
GCTGAACCAGCCCCGACCACCATCCCAGCTCTCAGTTCAGTGACCGGGACACTGCCTCTGCGTAAAAATTCCCCTGTCTCTGCCCTCGATCGGAGATGTGGAGTTCCTTCATCTGAAGGCTGGATACCCCCTAAATAGATAATCCGTGACACATGATTGTCCGCTGCTGCCTTAGAAAAATTATCTGCAGCCACACGATCCAAGTGCTCAAAATTCTTCCCTGCCCCCATTGAATGAATTAAATAAATAGCAATATCGCAGTCGGTCAGGGATTCATGCAACGATTCCTTATCAAGAACATCTGCTTCATAAAGCTCGACACCCCGCCAGTCGCGGGCATTCAGAATCTCACGACTTCTAGCTACCGCGCGGACTGAATGACCCGCGGCTATTAGTTCCGGAACAAGATTAGAGCCAACGTAACCTGAGGCCCCAAAGACTGTCACCACAGACATATACAGACCCTATCGATTCACTCAAGAGTTGATCTTCCACTCTTCTAACCTTGCACGAACTTAGTCTGATTGCAAGGTAGGATCGATACGAGTCACTGAGGATTTCCTTACTACAAATGAAACAATTGAGACGTTTACTGAATCCAAAGTTTTCTGTCCGGCGGTCTATTTCTTCGCCTGTTGAAATAGTCTGGCCGATTCTTGTGGATACACAATTCTGGCCTGAATGGGGATTATCTATATTGTCGGTGACTCCAAGTTCACAAGTCATACACTCTGGCATGCGTGGTCAAGTCAGAACGATATTTGGTCTTACTCTAAACTTTGAAATCACCGAGTATGAGGAAAATAAGAGCTGGGACTGGGATGTCTTGGGTCTACCTATTACCTCTCACCGAGTTGAGGCACCTAGCCCTGAGAAAACGATCGTTATTTTCGATCTCCCCTATGTGTTATTCCCCTACTCTATCGTGTGTCTGATTGCTCTTCGACGCATTGCTCAACTAGCAATCAGGCTGCGGTAGATATATACCTGTTAGAAATAATCTGCCACACCCTGATTAGCTAAAAAGAACAAATTAAAGAGCTATCCTCTTAAACAACTGTACTGTTGGGCCGGCCGACGTAATATCGTCCTGACTCTTGTTTATCACGTTCCAGAATTGGCTGTTACTTAGTCCTTCTCGAACCGTTCCCCAGCTAGCCCAGCTTTGGTAGTAGGTATGAACACCGACCCCTGGTCCAATTGAACCAGCCATCGAAGTACGCACATGTGACGCTTGTGCTCCACATTCCACTAAGGTTTCAGATAAGCGGTTTGCCCTCCGCAGAACGTCATCGGCTCGTCCTGCGTTAGGACTCATAAACACCGAGGCTCGCAGCTTTACAGAGTCAATATCCAGTGCCCCGGCCTGACTGACGGTCTGGGAAATAATAGATCCGGTCAGATCACCGGGCACGTCGGTCATGAGCTCTCGGAAAATCGGGTTAGCCGTGGCTGTGTCCTGTGCAGCGCCAAGTTTCTCGATATCTTCTGCAACATAGGACACTAGGATACTTCCATAATTCTGACCAGTAATGGCCTGCCAGAATGCGTAGCCTACTAGATCTAAATCATCGAATACTGGTTTGAAATTCGGTAACCAGTCCAACACTTCAAAGGTTTTCCCAGGTCTTGGTTTCAGGCTCACGGTTCGTACAACTGTCATATTATTATCCTATTCATTGTTTTCAGCAGTGACATTTTGAATGGCCGTCACAGGCCACATCTATATTTCTAGCTAGAGGACCCTGACATCAATCTGATTGCCTAGGAGCTCCCCCGTCTCATCCTGACTTTGCGAAATCGCACTCCATACATTGCTTTCCTGTAGAGATTGCCTAGACGTCTCTAGTGCATCCCAATCGCTATAAAAAGCGAACAGGCCTACAAGTGACTTCTGATTGCCGAATAAAGGCGTGCGGACAGACGCTGACTGTGCTCCACCCGCTACGAGTTCATCAGCAATTCGACTAAGTCGTCTAACTGAGTCTGCATTACGGCCTCGATTAGGAGACATCATAACTGTCGTACGCAGCTGGACACTAAGATCCATTTGTCCCGCCGTATAGACATCCTGAATGATGTACCCATTATTGAAATCCATCGGGAGATCTGGGTCAGCATTGAGCGCCCGATAATCCTCATTGCTCATAATCGTGCCGATTAACGAACCGAGATTCGCTAAACCATCTTCCTGTGCAACATATACGAAGCTTATATCCCCAATATTGGGCCCAGATATTTTCTGCCAAAACAGTGATGCACGGGCACCGCTATCGTCGAAAATTTTCTTTATTCCAGACAATTTTGCATGAGTGTCAGCGATTCTTCCTGGTTTTGGTTTCAGATTCCCAGCTCTTATTACTGGCATACATTTATCCTTTCTGTCACTGATTATGGCAATCGGTTGAGTAGCGTATTACTCACGATTTCTGAAGTAGGATCAGTATTAGTAGCCAGTAACTTCCACGCCTCCGTCTGACGCATGTTTTCCAAAATTGAGTCCAGCTCGCCCGAATTTTGCATCATTATGTTTAGAAAATACCGATCAATTGGTAATCCAGTTACTGATCTGCTTATCTGGCAAGCAGTCGCTCCAGAACCAACCCATACTTCAGTCCAGCCTGATAAACGCTCTTCAAGTTCAAGCAATCTGCCAGGCTTAGCGATCATTCCTATGGTCACAGTTGCCTTAGTTTCACCATTTATAACCGCATCTCTGTCACCGGCAAACGCCACATCTTCTGTACGTATTACGCCGAGTCGTGTTGTAGCTGGTGATGGGTCACTCGACCACTGGTTGAAAAAATCAGAGCTCTGAATCTTCTCCGATACCTGGCGTATGTGATCATTGCTATCTGTGAATGCGCGCACTTGGAAATTTCCGAAATTCTGACCGGAAGCCACTGTGTACGCAATTGCCTGATTTGCACCGCACTC
>CAXGQC010000133.1:0-2929 GCA_964011795.1 uncultured bacterium
CTCCGATAAATCATCAACGTTGGTGCCGCCTCGAAGCTGCAAAGAAAAGGCTGATATACACTCTTCTCGAATTAAAAATACCAATTAGTGATGGTTGGACAGATGCTGAGAATGGTCTTTTATTTGACTTTATGGAGGACATTGAATCTGGGTCTGATGCTGACTCTAAAAAGATTACTACCGGATATGCTAATGGCATAATAACAATAAATGTTCTTGAGGCCGATGACGTAGCCAGAGTCAGTGCTCGCTCGGCGCTTAACGAACGACAGAGGACTATCTTAGGTCACTTTCGACACGAATCTGGACATTTCCTATGGGATAGGCTGTTTACAAGATTGCCCCTAGGCTCCGAATTTAAAAACATTTTTGGAGACCCAGCTAAGGACTATCAGGAAAGCCTAAACCAGTATTATAAGTGCGGTCCTCCATCGGATTGGAGCAATTCCTTTATTACCGCTTATGCCAGTTCACACCCATTGGAAGATTTTGCTGAAACGTGGAACCACTTCCTGTTAATTTTTGATACGGTTGAAACAGCGTATGCCCATGGCTTGACGCAAATGAAACCTCACATCCGAAACTTGATGAGTAGCCTTGATGTTTGGAATGATCTCGTGATTGCTCTGAACCAGCTAACCAGAAGTATCGGCATCAACGATGCATACCCTTTTGTTATAAACAATTTAGCAAATCAAAAACTCAACTATGTTGCGAGGTTAGTCGAATCGCTGCATCAAGAAACAATAGTTACAGAGCCTAAACAAATTCGGTTATACCAAGATTAGGTCACTGCTCCATCCAAAAATACAAGAAATTAGGAATTCGCTGATATTTGATATAGTTATATAATTATCATACTCCAGCCAACAAAGAGCCTGAAAAATAGAATGAAGACCCCTTTCCCAAGAAGAAAGTTCTTAAAGTCTACTTTAACAACTGGCGCAGCAGCTTCCGGAGTATTGCTTTCAAGTTGGTGCGCTAAAGTTGTGGCGGCTATTAGCGATCCGGTGCGCAGTCAAATTTTCAGCCATGGAGTTGCAAGCGGCGACCCCACTCAGAAGAGTGTAGTTCTTTGGTCCCGAATTACCGCAAGTGGAAGAGTGAATGTGGTATGGCAATTAGCCTCTGAGAGCAGCTTCACCAATATTCTGCAGCAAGGTGAATCGGTCACCGATGCTGAGACTGATCACACGCTAAAAATTGAAGTCAACGATCTGGACCCAGGACAAGTTTATTACTATCGATTTATGGTTGATGGAATTACCTCTGAACCCGGCCGGACGAGGACCCTGCCGGATGGCCACATCGAGAAATTGGGTATCGCGGTAGCATCATGTTCCAACTATCCGTTCGGCTACTTTAACGCTTATGAAGAAATTGCTAGGGATGAGGACATAGATTTTGTGGTCCACCTTGGTGACTATATCTATGAGTATGGTGCAGACGGTTGGGGGGCCGTCCAGGGTGACCGTTTGGGTCGAATTCATTCACCAAGTCATGAGATAGTGAGTCTGAGTGATTATCGCGAGCGCCACGCTCAGTATAAATCGGATCGAGCTTCGCGTCTTATGCACGCATCCCACCCATTGATTCCCACTTGGGATGATCACGAATCCGCAAACAATCCTTGGACCGGTGGTGCTCAGAATCATCAGCCGAATACTGAGGGAGACTGGTCTTCTCGGAGGGAAGCCTCTTTGCAGGCATTCTTTGAATGGATGCCCGTGCGAGAACAACCAACAGGTCTCGATAAAGAAAAACTATGGCGCCATTTTTCTTTCGGAGACTTAGCCTCAATGACCACTCTCGAAACTCGGCACACGGGTCGGAGCATTCAAGTTAGTTACAGCGAATACCTAGAGAGCATAGAGAATGATATTCAGCGTGATCGATTTCTTAGAGACGTGCTAGGAGACCCAAGTCGAACTATGTTATCGAATGAAATGGAGAATTTTCTCACTGAGAGTTTGGCAGAATCTGTAAACAAACTCCAAACCTGGCGCATTATCGGCAACCAGATTCCAATAGCCAGAACCCATGTGCCTGATGTAGGCAATCGAATTACTCTCGAAAACACGGGCGGGAATCCCCTACCTGAATCACACGCTCAGTTTTCTCGCCTGGGTGAACTGGACCTACCTTTGTACTTGGATACCTGGGACGGATATCCAGCCGCCAGACAAAGGTTCTATAATTTATGCCGTGATGCCGGAGCCACTGACCTAATTGTCCTTACTGGCGATAGTCATGCCTTTTGGGCCAACGAACTTTATGATGGCTCAAGTCAACCTATGGGTGTCGAACTAGGTACGAGTGGCATTACTTCACCGGGTGATTTTGAAAATTATGGTCCAGAAGGCGCAGCAGCCTTTGATGGACTCGTGTCTGAGCATAATCGTGAAGTGATTTGGACAGATTGCACCCACAGAGGTTTCGTTAAGCTGGTTTTAACCCCTGAGTCAGCGAAGGCGGAATACGTAAGTGTCGATACTGTCCATTCTGAGCAGTACGGATCATCCGTCCTGCGCAGAATGGAGATTGTTAAAAGAGGTAACAGCCTTGCGTTCG
This sequence comes from uncultured bacterium, assembly GCA_964011795.1. Classification (GTDB taxonomy): domain Bacteria; phylum Chloroflexota; class Dehalococcoidia; order UBA2979; family UBA2979; genus UBA2979. The sequence continues at coordinate 2,572 of CAXGQC010000133.1, forward strand.
ACTAATAACTCTTTGCCAAGTAGAGTTAAGGCACTAATCCACTGGTCGATAATTTGATTCGATAGAGCCCAGTTCTAGCGGTCATGTAGAGAGTCGAACCATCATCCCCCCATCCCACATTAGCAGGGACTTCATCTGGCTTTATTGTGCCTAGGTGATTACCCCCTGGATCAAAAACCCAAACACCCCCGGGACCAGTGGCAAAAATATTTCCATCAACATCAATCTTCATGCCGTCTGCGGCACCGACCCCATCTTGGTCATTGACGTCGAAGAAAACTTGCTGATTCGACAATTCACCACTGTCACCTACCTCATAGCTATACCAAACCTTGTTGTTTTCATCAGAGTTAGCAAC
>CAXGQC010000134.1:0-2924 GCA_964011795.1 uncultured bacterium
CAGCAACCGCAAACATTCGGTCCACTAGGGCCGTACCTAACAGTGGCATGTTGACGGAATCAGCTGCATCAATTGCCAAGTGAAGATCCTTGCGTTGGAGGCCGACTTTGAAACCAGGGGAGAAATCGCGTTGAATTATTTGAGGTCCAAGATTACTTATTTGCCAAGATCCGGCGGCTCCAGCAGAGATTGCTTCCAACATGACTGCGGGATCAACTTGATTTAGCGTACAAAAAACTAATGCTTCAGCGAGCGCAAAATTATTTATACAAACCGCTATTTGATTACATAGTTTTACAGTTTGGCCAGCCCCGGAGGGTCCACAATGAGTTATCTGTTTGCCCATCGACTCAAGTAGGGGCATCACTTCTTGGAGAGAGTCATGATCTCCCCCACACATGATCGATAATGTGCCTGCGATAGCACCCTTATCCCCCCCTGATACTGGTGCATCGATCAGGCTAACTTGCAAATCGCTGAGGTCAGCATAAATTTCTCGGGTCACATCTGGGGAAATAGTTGAATGATCTACTACGATCATTCCGGGCCTAAGGCCTTCTGAGAGGCCCTGTATTTGCTCCGACCCGTTGATTACGTCGACCACGTCACCGGAGTTGGTGACACAGATAAACACGTAGTCGCTGTTTTCTCCGACTTCTTTTGGAGAGCCCACAACAACTGCGCCCTCATCAGCCAATGCATTTGTCTTTGCTGCTGACCTGTTCCAAATAACTAGGTCATGACCGGCTTTCAATAAGTTCCTCGCCATGGGCTCACCCATGATCCCCATTCCTATGAATCCACACTTTGCCATTTTGATTAGCTCCTAAATTTTTATTCTGTGCCTAATTTAATTTCTTTAACCCGTTGAAACTATCTGTTCAATCATCTGTACGCTGAAATTTTTTTGAAATCATGCTTTAATTCCTAAGTGCGTTATATTGGCATGGATTGAGGGATAGTGAGTTTTATGCGGCGTGGGATTAGTCTACTCGTAGTTTTATCAGTAGGGATAGGCGTCATACTTCAGGTTCTTCGGTCACGTGGACTCATTCGCGGAGGTGAATGTGGCCCCGTGTGTGACTGTTCCGTTGGGGTGCGCACGTGTCGCTGTGGACATCCGACCTGTCTCAGCCCAGTTTTGTAGCAGGTTAGGCTACTCAACTCAAAATTTGATGAAGGAAGAAGGTTAAAGTTATGAAAGCAGCAGTATTAAACGGTCCGCAGACAGCTCTGAGTATCGAGGATTTAGAGGTCGATAGCCCTGGGCCAACTGAGGCAGTCGTGAAGGTTATTGCCGCGGGTGTTTGTCACTCGGATCTGCACTTTATTGAGGGAACTTATCCAACTCAGTACCCCACCGTTTTAGGGCATGAGGTAGCTGGGGTTGTCAGTGAAGTAGGGACAGCTGTCACTAACGTTTCTGTGGGCGATCGGGTCATCATTGGATTTGTTCAACCGTGTGGCCACTGTGGCGACTGTGACAGTGGGCGACCGAATCTTTGCCGCCAAGGAGCACCTCGTAGAGAACAGCCTGGCCTCACCCGTGGAGGTGAGGGAGTTACCCAGATGGCGAATGTCGGTGGTTTTGCTGAGTACGTTATTACCTACGCCTCTGGTCTTGTGAAGGTGACTGACGATATTCCTTTGGAGATCGCGGCACTTGTGGGATGTTCGGTGATGACTGGGTATGGGGCAGTTGTAAACACTGCTGGTGTCACACCGGGTTCAACCGTGGCTGTCATCGGTGCTGGCGGAGTGGGCCTGAACATTATCCAGGCGGCAGCACTCGCGGGAGCCCAGAAAGTGATTGCTGTAGACATGGTGGAGCACAAGTTAGCGACTGCTCGTAATTTTGGTGCCACAGATGTCGTTGATGCGTCGGAGGGTGATCCCATAGCAAAGGTACAAGAACTTACAGGTGGGGGTTGTGATTTTGCGTTTGAGGCCATCGGACTCAAGGCAACGTCTGAGCAGGCTTACCAAATGGCCCGTCGAGGCGGGACCGCCATCGTGGTTGGTATGGTTCCGCCACTCGATAAAATTGAAGTGAGCGGAATGATTTGGATGGAAGAGAAAACTTTAAAGGGTTCGTTTTATGGCGGCGCCCGATTCCACCGGGATATGCCAAACATTCTGAACTTGTATCGTCAGGGTAAATTGGATCTCGATGGATTGGTCACCCGCAGATATAAGCTTGATGAAATAAATGACGCATTCGATGCTCTTAGAAATGGCGAAGTTACGAGATCGGTGCTCGCGATTGGAATTGAGTAGTGTGAGTTGCTTTCTTAGTATGTAGAAATACGAAGGGCTCCAAGGCACTGAACTTCATGAGGAGTTTCCTTTAGAAGGAATTGACTTGAGGAACAATAGAAATATGTGGCCACCAAGTCTGAGCCAAGTGCTGGTCATGGTGTTGCTTGGGTCTATTCTGCTGACTGGGATTTTCATACTATTAAGCCAAGCGGGTGGCTACGGTTCTAATCAGCGTAAGGTTACCGCGATGTCGTCACCGGCGCCTATTCAGTTGGTGGGAATGAGCCACGGGACCTCAGTGCCAGGTTATGTAGTCAATGAAACACCAACACGCAAAGCTCCTGTAGTAGCGGCAGCAGCAGTTTCCACAACGACACCTAGGGGGGGCATAGAGAGCCAGGTAGAAACACCTGTTGCTGCCTCGATCAAGATTTCTAAGTCTGGTGACTCCACCCGAGCAAGCGAAAGAGGTGACGAGGCAGTTGGAGAATTGATGGTTCCAACTGTCATGACAGAAGCTGGCTGGTTTGACGTAAACCCTCGTTTGTCGAGTGGCCCAGGGAAACCACAGCCTTCGGTCTATCGCTCATTGTTTGAGCAATCGATGTTTGTTGGTTTGTACGGAACACCTGGAATTTGTCAGATGGGAATCCTCGGATGTGTTC
>CAXGQC010000135.1:0-2907 GCA_964011795.1 uncultured bacterium
CCAAGTGAATCAATTACGTCGAGCTGTCTCAAATTGGCACTCTCTCTAAGTAACGAGAAAAAATTACTTTGACACTTCACATCAAAACTCGCAGCGATTTTGTTTTTCGTTGTTTTTCACTTACGATAGCAGGACTGAATTAGCAAAAAATTAAATGAGTTGTGGGGTACGCAGATGAGTGACAGCGTCAAAGAGAATCAGAACTACGATGTGGTTATTGTTGGAGCCGGATTTGCTGGACTGTACATGCTCCACAGAATGCATCAGGCTGGACGTACCGCTCGAGTTTTCGAGGCCGGAAGTGGCGTAGGTGGTACTTGGTACTGGAACAGATATCCAGGTGCTCGCTGTGACATCCAGAGTATGGAATATTCATACTCTTTCTCTGAGGAATTGCAACAGGACTGGGAATGGCCTGAAAAATATTCAGCACAACCAGATATTGAGAAATACGCTAATCATGTCGCTGACAGATTTAATCTGCGGCCAGATATTCAATTTGATACTCGTGTTACTGAAGCATCATTTGACGACGATGATAGCAGCTGGAAGATACAAACGGATCAGGGTGACGCCGTGACGGCGCAATTCTTCATTATGGCAACTGGTTGTCTTTCTTCTACAAACATGCCTGAAATTGAAGGTATGGATAGTTACACTGGTGATACGTATCACACTGGGCAATGGCCCAAAGAAGACGTTGACTTCACCGGCAAGAATGTGGCAATTATCGGTACCGGCTCCTCAGCAATACAGTCGACTCCTGTTATTGCTCAGCAGGCTGAATCATTGACCGTCTATCAGAGAACACCGAGTTACTCACTACCGTCAGCAAATCATCCATCAGATCCCGAATATGTCGCCGATGTAAAGGCGAATTACAAGGAATTCCGCGAAGCAAATCAAAAGATGCCGGCTGGTACCGGGGCGGAGTGGTTGAAGGACATGAACGAACCAATGATGACCTACTCGCCCGAAGAGCAGCAGGAAATCATGGAATCGATGTGGACTAAAGGTGGGTTTACGTTCGTACGCAGTTTTCCCGACATAACCCTAGATTATGACGCCAACGAAATTGCCGCTGATTTCGTCCGCGATAAGATTCGTGGCACGGTTGAAGATGCAGATACAGCCGAATTGCTCTGTCCAGAAATTGTGATCGGGTGTAAACGTATGGTCATCGATTCTGGATATTACGAAAGTTTCAACGAGAAACATGTGCACCTCATTGATTTACGCGACAATCCGATTGATGGTATTGAGGAGACAGGTATTCGTACCTCTGATGGACTCAGAGAGTATGACGCAATCGTATATGCAACGGGTTTCGATGCAATGACCGGCTCGATCTTGAAAGTCGACATTAAGGGACGAGAAAACAAATCTCTTCGAGATGAGTGGGTGGCTGGTCCACGGACCTATTTGGGATTAAATTCTGTCGATTTTCCAAATATGTTTACTATTACCGGTCCTGGTAGTCCGTCAGTCCTCACCAATATGATGGTGTCTATTGAGCAACACGTGGACTGGATAAGTGACTGCATCGCTTATATGGATGAGAAAGAATTCGCTACGATCGAAGCAACTCAGGATGCTCAGGATGAATGGGTTGATCACGTAAATTCCGTGGCAGATAAGACCCTGTTTACTGATCCAAACTGTAATTCTTGGTATCTAGGGGCCAACGTCGAAGGAAAAACACGAGTCTTCATGCCGCTCCCCGGCTATCCGGCCTATAAGGAGAAATGCGAAGAAGTCGTCGCCAATGGATATGAAGGATTCAACTTAGCCTAGGCGCTGATCTACAGGGATTTGTTTGCTTCGCTAATAGCCTCGAACGAAAGTTTTATCGACTCCGATCTGTTCTCTGGGTCTATAAGAGGTGCGGCAAGCACTTCGCCACATCCCGACTCAATGTATTGTTTGAGTTTTTCAATGACTTCTGCTTTCGTGCCAGAAACGACTAGATCATCAAGCAGCTCAACGGGATAAGCCTCACCATCAATAAGGAATCCTGCCTCTCTAAACATAGCTTGATAAAAGGGGATCGTGCTGTATCGATGGAGTTGTTCCTGTGCAAGCCCCTTGGCTTTTTCTCTGTCATCGGATACGACAATGGGGACGTGCGCGATCAAAGGTACTTGCTTTTGCTTTTGCTGTAACTTGATACCCGCCTCTAGTGCAGGTAGAGCTTTTTCCACCAGATAAGTTTTTGGGCACATCCATGAAATAGCTCCGTCAGTGAGTTCTCCACAAGTCATGAACGATTTAGGTCGCAAAGCTGATGCAAGTAATTCGATCGATGTTGGTTTTTTTATTGATGTATTTAGTGTGACTTGATCGCCAGAGAAATCGACCTCTCCGGTTTCGAATAGGGTACTCAGTGCCATGAGATATTCTCGTAAATGAGTCAGTGGTTTGGTCCATTCGGCACCGATAGATTTTGTCATCATTGGTTTATGTGACGGGCCGATCCCGAGACGGAGGCGTCCAGGCGCTAGTTCGTCGATCGAGAGTGCCTGCTGAGCAATGGCAAGCGGATGACGTGGCCATGTGGGAATTATCGCTGTTCCGCCTTTGATTGTGTTTGTTCGATCAAGAGCGGCAGCAAAAGCTGTCAGCGGATCTGCACCACCAGCTCCACCGATAGTCGTCCAGGCGGTGGGTATTTGAAGACTTTCTGCCAAGCTAACCTGATCGCAAAAGTCTCCAGTGTCGCTAGCAGAAATTAAGGTTCCTATCTCTGGTGTGGTCATGGGTTACTCAATCCTTCTCTATTTCGTGTGTCCACAGGCTAGGATACCGTGCTTTGTGGCTAGCCTGCAGTTGCACTATCGAACCCTCATCATCTTGGATGTTGAGGTGCATAACGACCGCTGTTTCATCATCATCCTGATAGTAATGCGG
>CAXGQC010000136.1:0-2894 GCA_964011795.1 uncultured bacterium
TTCACGTTCACTCTCCATAGTACGATCCCACGCGCCATATTGATCAGATCGACAAGCCAGTCAGAAAACTGCGAAATAATTTCCCGTGGGTTGACTGGTTCTCCCATGTCGAGTGGCTCTGATACACCTAGGCAATAGTAGTTATGGGACCCTTGACTACCTAAAAATATCTCTATGTGGTTCTCTGGGAAATATGAACGTACCTCTTGTTTGGAGAAAAACAGATTTTCTGGATTTTCCTGCCTGTTCAAAAATAAATCACCATCTGAATTCAGAACAAGGTACTTAGAATTATCCGCAACAGCACGAGCAGCTAGCCACTCACTGCTTTTACGTTCAGCAGCAAATCTCTCGAAAACAATAGACATCTTTTAGCAGGTATGACTAAGTTAAGGCTGGCTCTTCAGCGTTCTCCATATTTTCTTCGGAGGGTTGTTCGTCGACTGAAGTAGTCTGCATCACAATTCGCTCAAATTCGATGCTTTCACCTTTCATTACCATCTTCACGGTATCACCTTCATCAAAGTCACCGGATAGTATCTGATCAGACAATTTGTCCTCTACCTCATTTTGTATCAATCGCCTAAGTGGCCTAGCACCAAATACTGGATCCCAGCCTTTGTCACCGAGATGATCCAGTACGTCCGTATCAACTTCGAGCCGCATGTGCTTCTGGCGCAGATTAGTACGCAGATCATTAAGATCGAGGTCGACAATTTGTCGGATATGTTCCGGAGACAGTGCGTGGAAAACTACTGATTGATCAATACGGTTAAGGAACTCTGGCCGGAAAACTCTCTTCTCTTCCTCTTCTACCTTATCCTTCATTCTCAGATACTGGTCCTCTGCGCCCTTCACTTCATCAAGGACGGTTTGGAAACCCACTCTAGAGTCCTTCCTAATCAAATCTGATCCTACGTTGGAAGTCATAATGATAATCGTGTTTCTAAAATCTACCTTCCGACCTTTTGCATCAGATAGGTGGCCATCATCAAATATTTGAAGGAGAGTATTAAATACGTCAGGATGCGCCTTCTCTATCTCATCCAGGAGAATTAAACAATAACTTTTTCTCCTGACAACATCTGTTAATTGTCCACCGTCATCGTACCCAACGTACCCCGGTGGAGATCCAACAAGACGAGAGACTGTGTGCTTCTCCATAAACTCAGACATGTCGATACGAACAATGTTGTCCTTTGATCCAAACATAAACTCACCAAGCATCTCAGCCAAATAAGTCTTACCCACACCAGTAGGTCCTAGGAACATAAAGACACCAATGGGTCGTTTTGGATCCTTCAGCCCTGCGCTTGCACGCCGGACTGCTCTTGTCACTGCATCTACGGCATCATCCTGGCCGATCACTTTTTCTTTTATGAAGTTATCCATCTGCAGCAACCGTTGCGACTCTTCAGCTGCAATCCTTGACAAAGGAACTCCGGTCCACTGAGATATTACGTCTCGAATATCATCTTCACCTACAGATGGTTTATCTTTTGACTGTTCGTCCGAAAATTCTTTTTCCAGACTCTCGAGCTCGATTTCTAATCTTTGCTCTCTCTGTCTCAGTTCGTTAGCTTGATCATATTCTTGGTCAGTAGATGCCGCTTCTTTTTCACGACGTAACTCTTCTAAATTAGTCCGTACCTCACGAAGGGACGGCGGAACAGCGTACCTACGGATTCTCACACGAGCTGAAGCTTCATCAATCAGATCGATTGCCTTATCCGGCAAAAACCTATCCGATACATAGCGAGTAGATAACTCCGCAGCAGCCCCCAAGGCATCATCGCTAATCGTCAATTTATGATGCTCTTCGTATGCGCCGCGAACACCTTTGAGGATCTCAATAGTTTCGTCCACGGAGGGTTCTTCCACCCTAACTGGCTGGAATCGCCGTTCCAGTGCAGCGTCGCGCTCAATGTGTTTCCTATATTCATCCAGTGTTGTCGCGCCAATAGCCTGAATCTCACCTCTGGCTAGCGCTGGCTTCAGAATATTTGCGGCGTCTACCGCACCTTCGGCTGCACCTGCGCCGACAAGCATGTGTAGCTCATCGATGAATAGCACACAATTAGAGGCTGATTTTATCTCCGCAATAACCTTCTTCAAACGTTCTTCAAACTCACCTCGATACTTCGTACCTGCAACCAGCAAACCGATATCAAGTGTGAGCATTCTCTTCCCAATAAGTGTGTCGGGGACATCACCAGAAATGATCCTATGGGCAAGCCCTTCGGCTATGGCCGTTTTACCAACTCCAGGTTCGCCGATCAAAACTGGGTTGTTTTTTGTCCGCCTGGATAGGATTTGAACCACTCGTTCGATCTCACTTCCTCGACCCACTATTGGATCAAGTTGGCCTGAACGGGCCATTTCAGTTAAATCTACACCTAACTGATTCAGTAGAGGTGTCCGGTCTTTTCGTTGACCAGCTGCAGCTGGCTGTTTAGACGGCTCAGTCCCTGACTGCGAAAGAACGCGCTGTGCTTCATTTCGAACTCGAGCAAGATTGACCCCGAGAGATTCAAGTACTCCCGCGGCGATTCCTTCACCTTCTCGGACCAAACCTAAGAGAATATGCTCAGTTCCTATATATGAGTGATTCAATCTCCTTGCCTCGTCCACAGCAAGTTCAATTACTCGTTTGGCCCTTGGGGTTAGACCGATATCTTCAGAGGTGGCTCGGTCACCCGTGCCTATTATGAATTCGACAGATGATCTGACTTTTGACAGTTCGACTGACAAATTAGCCAAAATCTTAGCAGCCACTCCGTCGCTTTCTCGTACCAATCCGAGAAGCAAGTGTTCGGTACCAATGTAATTATGGTTAAAACGTTGGGCTTCATCCTGAGCCAATGTGAGCACTCGTCGAGCGCGCTCGGTGAACT
>CAXGQC010000137.1:0-2881 GCA_964011795.1 uncultured bacterium
CCCGCTATGTGATCAGAACCACCGCGGACATCGCTAATTCTCTTCCCAGCAGAACTGTTATATTACAATTCTCGACTGACTCCTGAATGGACTCTCGTATTTTAAACGACAGGCCGTTTTCTCCCTCAAGATTCTTACTGAGCCTAAATACTCCGGTAGGCCGGTTCACGGCACGATTTACATTGTGAAATGAGTAACAGATGAGTAGCAATAGAAGTAAACGAAGAGAATTGTTAGGAACTTTTATCTATACACTCTTGTTTGTCTTTTCGGAGACAACTGCATTACAAGCTGATCACAACAAGATGCTTCAGCAAGAGTTCAGAGCCGGGATCAGCCGACGAGTAGCATGCGACAGCCAAGGCTATTGTTACCTGCTGTTGCCAACTGGTAGATCAACAGACAATAAGGGATTCACGCTCAAAGTCTCTCGAGAACCTCACCCACTAGAAATCTCGCAATTCTCATCAGCACTTCCATTCCCGATGCTGCAAGAATCAGATGCAGAAGAAATATTCTCCGCTGGTATTAGCATCGATTCTGAAGACTTTCTGCACCTCATATGGACAACAGACGATGGTCAAACTGCTTATAGCGTAATAGAGTCGAATCAGTTGCGGATTGATAAGGACAATGCAAAATGGCTGCATCCTGTCAACAAACAACACGGCGCCCTTATCATTTCTCCGAGTCAGTCTTGGGCTGGTGATATCTGTCGATCACCGAGCGGTGACATCTGGCTGACTTGGATAACGCCCGTGGACAACTCCCAAGAGATGGCTGTTTATCTTGGATCGCTTATCAATGGAAAGTGGCAGTCATTTGCGCTTGATCGTCAAAAAAAGCTATATCCACCGTCAATGGCGATTTCTCACGACGGCGTCTTCTTTAATCTCGCGTGTGGTGACACCAATGGAATCACGCACATCCTACACGGAAGATTCTCTGAATTGAGTACCACTCGAGAATGGGATCTGCAACAGAGTCATTCCGGCAACCGACCGGCTCTCGTGGAACTCAACGGTGATTATCTTGCAGTACATGAATCCGGTGACTCCCTGAAATACACTTTGCTAGATCCAGAGGCAAAGAGACAACAATCGCACCCGCTAACGGACCTCGATAGTCGAATGGTCTGGGATACTATGCATTCGCCGCAAATCGTCATAGATCAGTACGGCGTTCCGTGGATGTTCTTCATCAACTCAACACGGCAACACATATTTTACTCTCGGTGGCTAGGGACACGATGGAGTCCAATCTTGAATGGCCTTTGGCTGACACAAAACACTGCTCGATTTGAGTCTAACCAACTCGATATCGACTGGCTCGGTGTAGAAAGCGGGCTGGGATCGGATAATTCCAACATTGGAATCACAATTGGAAACCGACATCACTCGCTCAAGACGCGATTTGACCTTCTTTCTGTCCCCGCTTTGAAGTCCAACGTTGGCAACAAGATTCTCTTTTTTGACCTAAAAGAAATACAACACATCGACGGAATCACGCTGAAGGTCAACACAGCACGCAAAGTCGCTGATCCGGTAATGACAGGTGGAAAGCCTGGCGACTTTGATTCGCAGGGCGTTTCTAAGGTTGCAGTTCATAAACAGAACGGAGTATATCGAGCATGGTATACCGGAATGCACCGCGAGCCAGGTTCAGAGTGGCCGAAGAGCGGGCCGATTCCTTATGTCCGTGTCGGCTATGCGGAAAGTCCCGATGGAATCCACTTTAAGAAGAAACCGCTTGGTCTTTCTCCTTTCGGGAGCAATAACAATACAAACATAGTTGCTGGACTACCCGCTACACCTATTTTCCGACCGATTGTCCCAAGCGGAATGCACATTGACGCTACAGATCCAGATCCGAATCGTCGATACAAATTGCTTACATGGACCGGCGGACGTCCTGCAAGAACATCCGAAAACTCCGCTATGGATGACGAGCAAACATGGACACTTTGGACATCCGCGGATGGGCTTAGTTGGAAGGAGGCAAGTAAGGGTGGCATTCGTTTTCCAGGTGGAATGCCGGCCTCTTTTTCGCCTCAATCAATGTTTCAGGATCTAAATGAATTGGATCCGGCTAAAAAGTACAAAGCCTACGGATTTATTGGGCTCAACAATGACCGGCGAGGTGCGGGATATGGCTATAGCCATGACTCTATCGAATGGACTGCTGATCCTCGAAACCCCATTTTCGGGGCCGCTGCCCGAGCTACTCCAGTTGTAAGAGGTGGCAAGGTTCAACAGATTCACGACGCGTCGGTGTTTAAATATCACCAGTACTATTTGGCTCTTTATCAGTACCAGAGAGGAGGTGATGACATGGCGGTCGAACTCGCGATGAGTCGCGATGGCGAGAACTTCATATACGTGCAGCCGGGGTCTGAAGTCATACGGCGAGGCGATGCAGGTGAGTGGGACTGCGATATGATTGGGCCATCCGTGCCGCTTATCGATGAGGATGAGATCAAGGTTTACTACTCCGGGTATCGTTTCAGTGAAACTGACTTGATCGAGGGTGAGCATGCCTGTGGTTTGGCCACTCTCCGACTAGATGGATTCACACATGTGAGGCTTGAAGATGGTCGAAGCGAGGGGATCGTGACAACCATACCCATTGACCGCGCCGATGCCGCCGACTTGTTTGTGAACGCTTTCTGCACCGAAGAAAGCCGCATTGAGGTCGAATTAGTCGACCCTAAGACTGGCAAACCAGTTCCTCACTTCACTCGTATGGACTGCACTATGATCAAGAGTGACTCTCTTGCGCACCGGGTTGCTTGGGGCGAACGAAACTTGGCAGATATTCCAGGCGACTCGTTCCAAATTCGCTTCTATCTCACCGGAGGGGAATCCTCCCCAGAGTTGTACTC
>CAXGQC010000138.1:0-2831 GCA_964011795.1 uncultured bacterium
CATCCGGGTACAAATGTGACCACATGTCACCACCTGCCGAGAAAGCTCGACCAGCGCCTGTAAGGATCACCACCGATACCTCAGAGTCATTTTCAGCACTCTGCAATGCAGCTAAGAGTAGACGCTGAACATTTTTATTTAGGGCATTCAGAACGACCGGTCGATTAAGGGTGATTGTCCGTATGGTGTTATTGGTTTCAATCAGTACATCGTCATCTGACGGTGGTGGAATCGGGATACCATCAGGGGTTTTTTGCCAGTTTTCAGTATTTACATCTTCAGTCATCGAGCAGCCTTAACTGTATTACTTGCTATTTAAACCATGGTAGCTGACTTATTTACCATCGTTGAGTGTGATCTCTCGATGTTCTAACATCACTCTCCAGAGAACGGACTGCTAGTTAGCATAGAAAATCTAGTAAGAAGGATAATAAATGATCCAGCAAGAACTCTCACTCGACAATATTGAACGGACTTGGGATCGGATTAAAGACTACGTGTCGGTAACTCCTGCTGTTAGGTGGCAGGATGGTGAACTCCTGCGTGAGTTTTCCTCTGAGACTGAAATCTATGCCAAGCTAGAGATTTTTCAAAAAACAGGCACTTTCAAAGTGCGTGGTGCTATGAACTCAATGCTTGATCTCGATGAGGAATCTCTTGGAAGAGGTATCACCGCTGTCAGTGCTGGCAATCATGCCATCGCCTCGGCGTACTGTGCTAGTCAACTGGGCACCAGCTCACATATCTTTATGCCCGCTACAGCCAAACCACTCCGGATTCAGAGAGCGAAAGACTATGGGGCAACAATTACATTATGTGAAACACAAAGCGAAATGTTTGAACGTGCCGAAATGTCACAAGAAAAAGATGGTCGAACCTTCATACATCCGTATGAGGGACCGCTCACAGTACAAGGCTCTGCAACTGCAGGGAAAGAATTCGCCGGGCAGGTTCCTCAATTAGATGCAATGATCCTACCTGTCGGCGGGGGTGGATTAGCTGCCGGTTTTGGAGCTGCACTAAAACAAATCTGGCCGGACATACTGATATACGGAGTTGAACCAGAAGGTGCAAATACTATGAGTTTAAGCTTTGATGCAGGGACCACCGTCTCTCTAGAAAATGTCCATTCAGTAGCCGACAGTCTTGCTCCACCAAAGACAGAACCATACACATTAGATGTCTGTCGCAACGTGATTGAGGAAATCATTCTTGTTGAGGATTCCCTGCTAATCGACGCTATGCGCCTTATTTTCCACGATCTTCGATTAGCAGTCGAACCGGCAGCTGCCGCGACTGCTGCTGCACTCAGAGGGCCACTCCGAGAGAAGCTTTCGGGGGCCCGCGTAGGGACAATTTGCTGCGGCACGAACCTCGGCCTCGAAGATTTTTGGTCTCTCGTAGGATCTTCTTAAGTGCGACCCTTAGTGGTGTTACGAGCTAAATCAATTCAAGCTATGCCGACAAAATTAACTGTACGATTTTATCTGAAAGAGACTCAGCGCTCGTTCCGTCTGACTGGGGTGTCCTATTGATTTGAACAGCAACAGCTATTCCAAAATCAGGAATAACAATTAGGTTGGAATCGGCGCCCACACTACTCCCAGCATGGGAATGGCTAGTAACTGACTTATCTCGATTCAAGAGATTTTTCTTCTCATTTGTTATCCATCCAAGCCCGTAGCCAGCCAGTGCTCCTGCGTCATAATCTTTCGTAGTAGGAGTAATAAGAATTTCTCGTGCCTGGCGAGAAATGTAACGCTCATCATCAAGCAGTAGCCCTATTCTCACTAGCTCCGTTGGGTTACTAACGATACCTCCACCCGCTAATTTTGAACTTAAGTTTACCGGACGTGCGAGTCGCCATTTGTCACCTTTGGCCTCGTAGTACTGGACCTGATCATGGTTGTCGAGGGTTACCGTGTCCAGCCTTGTATGAGTTAACTGCAACCAATCAACGAGCTCTGCATTCACCAGCTGGGGAAACGATTTCCCCGAAGCTTCCTCCAATACAAAGCTCAGCAAGCTGTACCCGTAAGACGAGTAGTTAAATCCGGTCCCCGGTTCAAAGAGGAGATCATCCTGAGCGAAAATTTTAAGGGATTCTTCTACGGTATTAAATTGTCTATTCATGAAAAATTCATTCGGGGGCCAAATCCCGAAAGAATATTGATAATGTCTAATACCGGCAGTATGGCTGCCAAGCATTCGAGCAGTAATTCGATCACCAGATGGATAATTTCCCAAATACTGGTTTATAGGTTCATCGAGATCAATAACACCTTGATCAAACAGCCGAGCGGCAATAAATGCTGTTATTGCTTTAGAAACGCTACCAGTACGGCACACATCAGTAACCTTAGCCGTCCGAACAGTTTCGATATTAGCCAAGCCAATCGCCCCAGACCACACATGAGACTGATCGATCGAGAAGGAGGCGGAAATAGAGGGTAGCCCATGCTCTTTGGCTGCCTTTTGCAAGACAGACGTCACCACGTGAATGAGTTCATCGTGAGTATTGGATACATACTGATGGTCGACGAATTTTTCATGATTACTTGGGAAAGTTTTCTGTACTGAAGCAGAATCCGAAAGACTTACACACACCGCCCCGATCCGCGACCGCAACGAATTCAATAGGTGATGTGAAGTTGAGGTCTGAGGCACTTTACTATCGATTCATGTCCTACCTAAGCGGCTCAGCGTCCATATGCGCCGTATATTAGTCTTGATCCTCCACGAATCGACCCATCGCATTTTCGAGGTATATCTTATCCGAACTATCCATCGCTTCTTTTACCGATAGAAAATCTTTGCTCTCTCTATTCTGG
>CAXGQC010000139.1:0-2772 GCA_964011795.1 uncultured bacterium
TATATGGGGCAAAATTACTTGCTGATCTTGGTGCGACGGTGGTTAGGATTGAGAGCTCCACGGGTGACCCGTTAAGAGGTCGAGGGCCCTTCGACAATTCAGGTGAATCACTCTGGTTCAATTACTATGCTTCCAATAGACACATAATCATCCTAGATCCCACTGATGAAAAGGCAAAAGTGGAGCTCAAACACATATTGAGAGGAACCGATGTCGTAATTGATACAGGTAGTCTGGAATCGCGAGGTATGTCTCTCGAGGATTTGGAAAGACTTAATCCACAGATAACCTATGTGGACGTTGCTTCATTTAGTAAGACCGGCCCTTGGCGAAATTATCTGGCGCCTGATCTAGTGGCAGGGGCTCTCGGCGGCGCTGCCGCCACCACGGGCGACACTGACACGACGCCGCTCAAATTGTTTGGCGACCAATCTTTTTTGGTGTCAGGAGTGTACGCAGCCATTGCTGGCCTTGCTGGCCTGTTCCAAAGCAGCCGTACTGGACTCGCCGAACAAATTGACATCTCGGTGCACGAGACTATCGTGTCAACACTGGAACATGTCCTGATGATTGCTTGGTACCCAGAATTTGTTTCATACGCTAAGGGTAACGTCCTTCCTAGACGAGGATCTTTACATTGGTCTAACGCGTATCAGGTAATGACGGCGATAAATGGGTCACTCATGGTGACTCCGACACCCGACGTCCAAAAGCAGATTGCTTGGCTCGCTGAGGAAGACCTACACGAGGATTTACTTGACGAGAAATACAACGATCTCTCGCTCAGACAGGTGTTTATTAAGCGATTGATGGACATAATGGGCAAATGGGTGAGCGATAAGGATGCAGAGACTTTTTTTCACGAAGCGCAGGCAAGACACCATCCCTTCGGACTGGTAATGAAACCGGATGAACTTGCAGGAAATGTCCATCTCGAATCACGATCGTGGTGGGAAGACTATACGGTCGAGAACGGCGTGATAAAAGGTCCGGGGAGCCCGTATCGGTTCAGTCGGTCAAGTTGGAAGCCGCCACTAGAAACCACTGTGCCCCACCAAGACTCTGAAGCGATTATGCAAGACATTGGATGGACGAAATAATGACGGGGCCCCTTGATGGAATTAAAGTCCTCGATTTCACCCATGTTCTCGCAGGCCCTTTCTCAACTCGAATTATGGGCGATCTCGGAGCTGATGTTGTGAAAATAATGAGTGAGGCACGCCATGGTCCGGACGGTGGAACTGGAAGCCCATACCACGTTATGTGGAATCGAAACAAAAGAATCTTACAACTGGATATGACTCAATCAGAGGGGAAAAAACTTGCGCGTGAGCTTTGCAATCAAGCAGATGTCGTCATCGACAATTTCTCGGTCGGAGTGCTTGATCGATGGGGAATCGGATATGACACTATCAAAAAGGAAAATCCTGCAGTGATCTATATTCAGATGTCAGGAATGGGTGACGAGGGTCCCTGGTCCTCATACGTTTCCTTTGCTCCAACGGTCCACGCTCTCTCAGGTCTCACGTATCTCACAGGGGTACCTGACCGAGAAGATATAGGAATAGGGTTTTCATACAACGACCATCAATCAGGCTTGCATGGCACCGTTGCGATACTTGCGGCTCTAAATGAAAGAGTTAAGAGTCAAAAAGGACAACGCATCGAACTTTCGCAATTCGAAGTTGGAGTGACTCTTAATGCCGTGGCATTACTTGACTACTTCGCAAACGGAAAAACTGTCTCCCCTTCAGGGAATCGATTACCGTTTGATGCAGCACAGCCACATAATTGCTATCCGACCGCTGGTGACGACAGTTGGATAGCAATCGCCGTGCAGACTGACGAACAATGGAATATGCTCGTCAAACTCATGGACTCTCCAGACTGGGCCCTACAGTCAGGATTCGAATCAGTAAACGGACGCATGACTCAGCTAGAAGCGATCGACTCTGAAATCTCGGAATGGACAAGAAATCGGGACGGAAAAGAACTTATGCAAATGCTGCAGGAACATGGCATCCCTGCAGGCTATGTCCAGGATGGTAACGACCTGGTTAACAATGACTCCGAGCTACAGGCATCAGGATTTTTTTTCGACTATCAAGAAACTCATCCGTTCCTTGGTAAGATTCGAGGAGATCGACTTCCACTTCGCTTCAAAAGACAAAATGTCTCTTCCTATAATCGACCCGAAATATTTGGCGAATCCAATCATGAAGTACTCAAGGATTGGCTTGGTCTCAGCCAATCAGAGGTAGAACGTCTAGAACATATCGGCACCGTAAAATGAAATAGAGAACTGAGGAGGAAACATGTTAAGAGATTTGACCGGAGAAGTCGCCTGGATAACTGGTGCAGGCACAGGAATTGGTGAGTCAGGAGCGATTAAACTGGCCGAAGCCGGCTGCAAAGTAATTCTTTCGGGCCGAAGAACTGCGCCGCTCGAAAATGTTGCAGCACAGATCCCTGGTGATGTGACAATCGAGCCACTTGATGTGTCAGATCACGATGACGTGATGGCTGTTGCGGAACGAATCATCGGAAAATACGAGCGTATTGATATTGGCGTGTTTAGTGCCGGCATCAACATAAAAGACCGTAATTGGCCAGTTGTGTCGATTGACGACTGGAATAGCGTCATAAACATAGACCTCAATGGAGCTTTCTATTGCTGTCAGGCTGTCCTCCCGAGCATGCGTAAAAATGGTGGTGGTGTAATCATCAATGTTTCTTCAATGGCAGCCAAAAATATTGGGATGCTCACTGGCC
>CAXGQC010000140.1:0-2766 GCA_964011795.1 uncultured bacterium
CCCCTATTGTGAACAAACTCAGTAACAACATCAGTCCGTTATTATCAGAGAATTCCTCGAACTGCCCCCAATGAACAAATCCAGCACTATTCACGGATGAAATTGAAAGAAAAATGGATGTCCACAGGGCGTCAATACTCCACTGGCCGCTTTCTATAGATAGGTTTAGGTATATCGATATCAATGCCACTGACTGGCTGAGTAACATAAATTTCACTATCCACCATAGATTCAAATCTATCTGTTCTGTTTCAACGTTTAGACCCTGAGCTCTGCGGAGTTGAGTGTTCCTTAATCCTGTTAACTGCCCTAATTTGGCAAGCAGCGCGGCAAGTCCTGCAAACGCGCCCAGCCCACCCAGTTGAAATAGAATTAACATAGTGACGATTCCGAAGGCTGACCAAGTGTCGCCAGTGCCTACAACGGTAAGACCTGTCAAAGTAACTGCAGAAATAGCCGTAAAAAGTGCATCGATTATGCCGATTTCTATTCCTTCTTTTCTAGAAATTGGCAATAAAAACAGGACAGTGCCGATCATCGACAATACCGGCCACATTGCTACCCACAGATAAAATCCATTCAGCGGTGTTCTTGAAAATTTATCTAGAATTCGATCCCAGTATCCGTTCCCCTGCCCTTTAGGAAGTCGTATCGCACGCTTGGTTTTCGAACGGGCTTTTACAAACAGCTCTTGCCCGTCTTGTGAATCTGGTTCTCGATTTTTAGTCATTATGAAATTTGATTTGTCACCCGAGCGCAATGGTAGTCAACCGACCTGCAGCCTCCAGTTATTCATGTCGATCCGAAGTCTCAACTTTCCCACGATTATACGCCTACTTCTAGATTTCTTATAACCATCCAAATCTAAACACCAAGGAGGCGCAATAGAACAGGAGAACTAGTCCAATAGCTCGAGTGACAACTACTTCATGCTCTCGCACGACCTCTAATAGGCGACCCTGTGAGAGAATCGTTGCCACGGTCATGTACCATCCCCCATCCGTGAAAAGGCCTAAAAATCCCATACCAATTAGAGTTTGTGTACTCATGGAAGGGTCAATAAAAGGAACAAACATTGTAAGCATCCAAGCGAGTATCTTTGGATTGAAAAATGCAAGTGAGAATCCTTGTATAAACGCGACGCCCAGACGCCTCTCAGACAGTTCTTCACTTGCAGCATCCACTCTGTTGTCTGTTGAAGAAATACGCAGGAAATTTATCGCTAAATACAAAAGGACAATAAACCCAATGATATGGAGCGTGCCAGTAACTTCGGGATAATTACCCACCACTACAGCGATGCCTGTTGCTGCCGCAAAAGCATAAATACTGAAACCGACTCCGTGACCAATGCCAGTTGTTATTCCGTACCATCGACCTCCGAAAATAGTATTTCGAATGACCAAAGCCAAAGAAGGGCCAGGAGTCATGGCACCTAAAATCAGTACTAGGGCGAGCGTTGACCAGTTTTCTACTGAGATATCAGAATCCAATCAAGGTAAGCCATAGAACTCTGTGGTCGGGGAGCCGGGATTTGAACCCGGGACCTCCAGTCCCCCAGACTGGCGCGCTGCCAGACTGCGCCACTCCCCGAAAAGTTGAATGCAAATGCTATCACCAGTGATGAATGAAAACTAGCTCAAGCTCCAAATAGCGAGTAATGCAACTCCGACTACTTGTGCAAAAAGAATACTCGCTCGCTGATTTTTATTCTTTAAGTTCTCTAATAGCCCAATGACGATATATATCGCAGAAAAGGCAAGTACTCCGTTATCAGAATTTGAAAAAGGCAGAAAATAGCAGAGCAATGACGATTGTGCTGCGATGGTCCCAGTCAGTACTCCACTATATCGCCAATCGGAACGCTGATTCAGTTGTCGGAAGTATATTTCAGTCAGGCAATAGGCGATCACGCCAACCAATATCGCGCGGAATATATGGTCATTTACCGCGTCAAAGACAAATTGCAAGAGACAAAACAGGGCCACATGGACAGAAATTTTACCTGCGATAACCGGGAACCATTGCTCACTCGCTGAGCGCATATGAAGTGACATAGTCGCCCAGATCGACAGCCCGAAAAAGCTACCCGACAATAGAGCAAAAGATGCTGAGTTCACATCCGACAGTATCACCTGTCGCATAACTAATAGGGCTACGAACAAAAACAGAGGTGATACCGAAAGATACTGAACATTGAGTCGGTCCATTTTTTCAACAGACCAGCCCCATCTCTGAACCCAGCCGAGAGAAATAATTATCAATAGAGCGTTGGCTACCACAATCCATTCAAACAAGGGGTCTGTTGGAATAGCAAAGTAGAAAGTTACCGTAGAGATAAAACCAATAAGGAAGCTAATAGCTAGGCTATCTTGGCTGACTTTTTCCGGACGACGAGAAAGCAAGATACTATTCCCCACACGACACAGTGCTATTCCTGAGCAAGCACCGGTTCCTCTAGGCCAAATATCTCGGCCGCATTAGACCAGCGAATTCGATGAGCTTCATCATCAGTGAGACCAACCTTCGTGAAAATTTCTTCCAGATTATCCACGTGGGAGGAGATCTCATCATTCCCACAATCAGACCCCCATACCAATTTCTCAACCCCAATTTCGTAACCTATCAGTCTACGTTCAACGGCATGCCGTTCAATGGTGTCGCCACCAGACATATCAAAAAACACATTCGGACGCCAGCGGGCAACAGACGCAGACTCATCATAATTACCTGTCCCACCAAGATGAGCACCAATTAATCGGAGAT
>CAXGQC010000141.1:0-2761 GCA_964011795.1 uncultured bacterium
TCCTATTATCCGCAGTCCTACAGCACGACCGATGAACTTACCGCTTTGACGGATGTGCTCGCGACCAACAACTCTGTCTACGTCACACATGTTCGAAATCACAATAACGATCGTGCCCCTGAAGGGTCAGGAATCGATGAAGCTATGACGATAGCACTTAGAACAGGAGGAAAAGTTCACATATCACACTTTATGACGAGACCTAATTCTGCCGGCCAGGTCGCTGAACTTATGGCGCCTATTGATAGAGCAAAAGAATCAGGAGCCGACATTACTCTCGAGTGCTATCCCTATTCAGCAAACGCCACCATACCTGGATATTTTCTGCGAGGCCAATTCCATGAGGGAGGGCTGGATGGACTACTGAGTAATCTCAAAGATTCGTCCTTACAGGACAAGCTCATTGATTCCTTACAAAATCTCTTCCCTGGAGCTCTTGAAAAGGCAGTCTTCACCAGAGTAGTCGGAGAGGAGAACCGTGGTCTTTCCGGCATGTCATTTGTTGATATCGCGGCAGATCGCGGAGTATCAATCGAAGAAATGGTGATCGAAGTGATGAAAGAGGAAGCAGCGAGCTTTGGATTCCGAGCGAGCACACCGGCTTCTGTAGCCACTACCAGGCAAGTCGAGTCTGATGTAATGGAGCTATTGTCTCGGCCGGACTACATGCTCGGGAGCGATGGAATCCCGCTCCTAGAAGATGAGGGATTGCCCCACCCACGGGCATACGGGTCTTTCGCCCGGGTTATTGGTCCGCTTCGTCGCAGATTCGGAGTACCCATAGAACAGATTACGAATCGACTCACAAAACTTCCTGCGGAACGATTCGGACTGACGGATCGAGGAGAGATAAAAGTTGGGAATTTCGCAGATTTAGTCATGCTCGACGAAGAAACAGTCCATGATTTAGCAACTTTTGAGGATCCGAGAACAGGACCCACCGGGATATACCACGTTCTGGTGAATGGCCAACCTGCGGTCCTGGATGGACAACTCACTGGAGATATAGCTGGAAGAGCTATTCCATAGGAGAGATTGGGTACTAGTAATAATGCAAAAAATTGACGGTTACGACGTAGTCATCGTCGGAGCAGGCTCAGCAGGCAGTGTGCTCGCCGCAAGACTCTCCGAGCACCAGGAACTGTCAGTCTGTCTAATTGAAGCTGGTCCCGACTACAGCGATATAGGTGCAACCCCAATAGACCTGCGTAACGCCAAGCAGAACTCGCTCAATGACCACGACTGGAAACATCGCTATGAACCCACAGCCGAGGCTTCACCAATACATTTCCCCAGAGGACGTGTGACAGGTGGTTCATCGGCTGTAAATACCGCGATTGCCTTGAGAGGAATACCTGAAGATTACGACCACTGGGCGGAACTGGGAAACACTGAATGGAGTTGGGATAACGTGTTGCCAGAATTCCAGCGCCTAGAGAGAGATATTGATTACGGGCATAAAGACTTCCACGGGGACGCAGGGCCAATTCTCATTAGACGGCATCCTTGGGACGAATTATCTGAAACTCACCAAGCGTGGTGGGAGACCGCTCGCGAACTTGGAATACCTGATTGCCCTGACCATAATGATCCAAATGGATGGGGAGCCGGACCTCAACCAATGAATAAAATCAACGGTGTCCGGATATCCACAGCAATAGGTTATCTCGCCCCCGCTCGTCTTCGTCCGAACCTCACGATTCGACCCGATACTCATCTAGTCAAAGTGAATTTTGATTCCTCTGCCGTTAGTGGCGTGCAAGTCATCAATAGAACAAGAGATGTGGAAGAAATTCGCGCTCGACTTGTCATTCTGTCAGCTGGAGCAATACTGACTCCCGGTATTCTGCTCAGAAGCGGTATCGGCGATAGTGCTGATTTGGAACGCCTGGGAGTGCATCAAATCGCTAATATGCCAGCCGTCGGACGTAATCTCCAAGATCATCCGATGGTGTCACTCACATGTGAGATCAGTAAGTCAGATCTTGTGTCTAAAGAGTTACCACTAATACAAACGGTGATGCGCTATACCGCTGATAACTCTGAGTACCGAAATGACCTTCAGATCGAGCTAACTAGCTGGACTCAACGTGACGATATTCCGAATGCAGTAAGCCTTCTCGGTGTACTCGAACAATCGTTCGGCCGAGGCTATGTCACTTTTAACTCCAGCGATCCATTTGAACAACCGCGAATCACTCCTCTGTTCTGTGAGGATGAACGAGACACAATTCGGCTCCGCCAGGCCCTGAATGACTGCCTCGAATTTACGAAAACCGGTCCGTTTGGGTCCCTGATTAAAAATGTAACTTTCAACGATTATGAGCTCGATATGCTCGCCGAGGAGCAAATTCTTGGTCTCATCCGCACCCATGCGAAGAGTGGATACCATCCCACCGGCACAGCCCGTATGGGACCCGTGGATGACACAAATTCAGTGGTAGATCAATATGGCATCTGTCATGCCGTCAGCGGCCTGGTGGTAGCAGATGCCTCCATTATGCCCACGGTTCCAAGAGCAAACACAAACCTCACAAGTATCATGATTGGTGAACATATTAGTGACTTTATATCTCAAGATACGGACAGATATAACTTATAACAACCGTGTACCAAAATATTTACGTACCAATAAATAGACTACATATGAGTAACTGACACGATCTGACTAATTCTCGATTAAATAACTCATATATACATTAACTTCAGTATGTTTAACAGTCTTCTCATGCAAATTTCACAATTCCTGAGTGCCTAATTA
>CAXGQC010000142.1:0-2756 GCA_964011795.1 uncultured bacterium
CCGTACATCGCAGAAGTAGGCAGGAGTCCAGCCCTCAACAGTCCTATATCATCACTGAGTGCTCCATCAGGTCGTATGAATTGTGAGAGCCAAGTAAGGCGGTCAGTGGCAGTCAGCCATTCAGTAGCGGGCGCAACATAGATTTCTTTCAATTCTGCAATCGACCGTTGATCATCCAAAGAAAACTCTCGAATCGAAGTCACTTCGTCTCCAAAAAATTCAATTCGTGTTGGATTGCTCTCGGTCACACCGAAAACATCGACGATTCCGCCTCTGAGGGAAAAATCACCCTGTGCCTCCACAAATGGTTGCCTCCGGTAACCTGCAGAGACTAAATCATCCAAAAAATCCTGCTGATTAAGGTTCTGGTTCACTCTCAGCATCCCAGGACCAGTCAACAATTTTTCTTGGCTAAGAGTTCGCTCAGCCACCGCCTGAATACTTGTAACCACTACAGTCGGTAGCTCAGTCTTATTAAGTTCACGAAGGGTCGATATCCTTTGCGCCGAGGGACTGACCCGAGTAGATTCACGTCCATAAGGGATTTGATTTCGCGACGGGAAAGAGAGAATCTGGTCTTCACTCAGCCATATCCTCAGCTCGCTACCTAAATGCTCCGCCTCGCGATCACTCTTGGTGATCCAAATGATAGGTCCCGTCACTGATTCGGCTAAACTGGCAATAACTGCGCTTCGAGCAGAATTCAATACATTCAGTCGAACAATCCCTCGATCTTGGAGATGGTTCGAAACAGAATCAATATCTGGAGACCGAGCTATCCCAGCAAGCTGAGCCTTCAACTGACCGACGGCGATGGTACTGCTGCGATCAGTCACGTTGTTAGGGCTCAGATCTAGGTCAATATTTGTCACTGTCCGTTGTCCGATCCTCCTACTCGAGTATTGAGAGAATTCATCGCGGCCTCATTCCCGTTGGTCACTCCAATTTCGATACTGACTGCGACTTCATCTAAAACGGTATTGATAAGATCTCTATCACGTTTGTCAGGATGTGCGAGCACCCAGTTTGCGACTTCTTCAGAATGATGAATTGGTTTGCCAGAGACGCTTCGAGGGCGGCCAATCCCAATCCTAATTCTTGGGAATTGCTGTGTGCCGAGGTGGTTGATTATCGACTTCATACCGTTATTACCACCATTACCCCCTAAGAGTCGCATACGTACATCCCCCACTTCAAGATCAATATCATCACAAATGACTAACAACTGTGAGTTGGTATAACCATTCTTTTTCATAAATTTCACCAACGACGATCCTCCATCGTTATAAAAAGCGGACGGGTAAACTAGGTCTATATTTTGCCCTGCCATACGAACAGTCTTGATTATTTGATCTTTCTTACGCTTCTTACCATCTCCATACCGGGCATCGATAAAATCCAGGCAATCAACTCCTGTATTGTGGCGGGTCCCCGCATAACGCTCTCCTGGATTCCCCAACCCGAAAATTACTTTAGGGAAAGCGTCACCAATAGAATGGGCGTCTTCCTGATCAACGACTGGTTGAGCTCCTAAAAACTTGCGTTTAAAACTACTAAACTGATTACGAATTGGCACTAGATTAAGTTCCTTCTGCATAATCATAATAAATGCGTATACGCTAACTAAATTAAAAAATTCAATAGAAGAAAGCAAATACTATCGTGCCAAGTACAACCAACCAAGACCCGGCATTTGGCAAGCGACAAATAGTAATCATTGCGGGCGGAGTAGGTGCCGCACGATTTATAGACGGGATGCAACAAATCCATCCGGCAGACTCAATAAGTGTCATATGCAATGTCGGCGACGATCTCACATGGAACGGTCTGAAAGTCTGCCCGGATATTGATACTGTAATTTACACGCTCGCCGGAATCGAAGGAGAACTCGGATGGGGTATACAGGATGATTTCACCTCTATGCTTGACGAGCTCACAGCTCTTGGTGATGAAGCCTGGTTCAGAATAGGAAACCGTGATCTTGCTACGCATCTGATCAGGAATCGAATACTTCAGAACGGCGGCACACTGAGCGAAGCAACTGAGGAACTTTGTCGTCGTCGCAATGTCAGCGTAAATGTTCGTCCAGTGACTGACCATAATCATCCAACGATGATCCGAACTACAGAGGGTATTCTGACCTTCCAAGAATATTTCGTAGCTCGCCAGAGTGAACCAGTGATAACCAACATCGAGTTCCCGAACAAAGACTCTGCGCTCCCTGCCCCGGGGATTCTAGATCTGATCAGCACAGCTGAGAGCATTTACATCGCTCCGAGCAATCCTTTTGTATCGATCGAGCCAATACTGCAAATACCCGGAATAAGAGACGCTCTGATTCAGACCAAGGCTCGCAAAATTGCAATAAGCCCCATTATTGGAGGCAAAGCAATTAAAGGTCCGGCTGCCAAGATGCTATATGAGATGGGACATGATGTTTCGGCGGTTGGAGTGGCAAAGATCTACGCACCCTTCATAGATTTATTCGTATATGACACTATCGATCAGGAATTAACACCTTCGATGGACTCACTGGCAATACAAACTGCCCATTGCGACACGATAATGAAAGATAGACTGGGCAGAAAACAGGTTGCGGTCAACGTAACAACGCTTCTGAATGAAGTCCAAAAGCACTAGCAGAATACTTCCACTATGAACAATGCCACTGCAGTTATTGTTGCCATCCAGGCACCCGAGAAGGCCAAATCCAGATTGGCAAATGCGCTCATCCCATACCATAGGCGCACGCTGGT
>CAXGQC010000143.1:0-2691 GCA_964011795.1 uncultured bacterium
GTCCTGTTTGGCCGAATCTGGCGTTATCAGCTGCGATAGTCATGTCGCAGACCACATGTAATACGTGGCCACCACCGATCGCGTAACCAGCTACTAAGGCGATAACTGGCTTAGGCATCTCTCTAATGAAACGTTGCAATGGTAGGACATTTAGACGTGGACCCTGTTCATCCTCATACCCAGCATGTCCTCTCACCCGCTGGTCTCCACCGGCACAGAACGCTCGACCACCGGCACCTGTAAATAGCACCACGCCAATTTCATCATCTCGAGCCGCGTCGAAGAACGCCTCACTTAGCTCATCTAGTGTCTGAGGTCGGAAAGAATTATGCACTTCCGGTCGATTAATCGTGATACGAGCGATACCTTGAAATTTATCATAGAGAATATCTTCGTATTCTTTAACGGATTCCCATTTTGTGTCAGACATATACCCTCCGATAATTGCACTTAATCACTAGCTTACAACTGTTCTCTGTGACGTAGAAGGAACTCCCGAACAACGCTATTGAACTCCACTGGATTTTCAACATGCGCGGCATGACCAGCAAGCCCAATGTCGACCCTCACAGCTGAGCTTATGCGGGTAGCCATCTCATCCGAGATGTCGATAAATTTCTTGTCCCGCTCGCCAGTGACCAATAAAGTCGGTACAGTTATAGCCTGCAAGTCATCACCTATCCACGACTGTGCCCCGGTACCCATACCAACCAGTGAATTCGCAAGACCTATCTCACGCTGAGCCATCCTTTGCGCACGGATAGCAGTTTTCATTGATGCTGAAAGTGTTTGATTTTGTGAATGCCAGAGCGGAAGTGCTTCCCAATATTCAACAAACCATTCCATACCTCTCTCTAATATTTCAGTGGCTAAGTGCTCGTCACTTTCCACGCGACTTCGACGCTCTAAGTTGTCTTGAATTCCTGGGCTTGCTCCCTCGACGACAAGTGCCGACACCACTTCCGGATGACGATTCCAGACTTGAAGAGCAGTGCGCCCGCCCAATGAATATCCAACCCAGACGGCCTTATCGAAACCAATGGTTTTTACAGCAGCGACAAGGTCATCAACGGCTTGATCCATCTGGTATCGGGCCTTTTCTGCTGGGGATCCAGATCTCCCGTGTCCAATAAGGTCGAATGAGAGCGTACAAAATTCTGGATTGATTTCACGCACCAAATCAGTCCAACTCGTGCGTGAACCGGTGAACCCATGGAGTAAGACCACCGGTGGCCCGAATCCATATCGATCGTAATACAACGCTAACCCGTCTACTTCAACATATCCCATATCTAAATCGTAGCGCTTACTGACATCATTTAAGTTCCGATTCCAATAGAGCTGTCGCCGCAGCCCAATACTTCTTATGTTGCGCGAGATTGTTTGATCGATCTGTGCGAATCTCGTATACAGCTGGACCAGGCTCACTCATCTCTTCTAGTACCACCCCGATGTGCTCACTAGTCGACAATAATTTATGCGGTATTCCATACGCAGTTGTCAAAGATTTGACATCCATGTTGTGCGGGGCACCCCACCATTCCTCAAACCAGTTCTCTTCCAACAGATTCCTTTGTGGTAAGAAGGAAAATATGCCGCCTCCTAAGTTATTTATCAGAAGTATCTTCAGATTGAGATCATAGTGTTTCGCTGGCCAAAGACCATTTGCGTCATGAATGAACGACAGGTCACCAAGAACTAGTAGAGTAGAGCCGCCTGTTGCTGCGCCTGCTGCTGCAGATAATACTCCGTCGATGCCGCTAACTCCTCTAGTGCCAACCACCCTGAAAGTTGCGTCGCTTGTGCGTAGGAACGAGTCTGCATCCCTCACTGGCATACTATTCCCCAGGACCACGGTATCCACGGATGCTCTACTGGAAGTCAATGTGTGAAATATAGATCCTTCAAAAAACTCTTCCTCCGCGGCAATAAAATTGGTCGTGAATGATCGCAGCAATGTCTCGGCGTCCAACCATTTCATTAAGTACTCCGTGTCTCGCTCATAATTTATGGAGATCAAATCAGACACTTCTTCGCAAAACTGTTCGGGTGTAATCCGAATTACCACTTCCCGATCGTATTCACTACGCAAACCCGCATATCCGGCCGATGCATCGTCAATCACTATGGACTGAGCACCTGAGTCAGATAACCATTGATTAAGTATCTTGGAGGTTGGGATCCCACCGAAACGAATCGTCTGCTGAGGATAAAGCCTGTCGCTGCAGGTATGTGACCGCAATATAGTGTCAGCTGTTGAAATCACGTTAGTAATGTCGTGAGGACCGTTCCGCATATTACTGAGAGGGTCGGCAATTATCGGCCACCCTAGATGACTCGCAAGTTCAGCGATTTGCGTGATGGGAAGCGCGTTGTCCGGTCCGCAAATCAAAATCCCCTGTTTGGCTTTGACGAGGTTCGATAAAAAAGATATATCCATCCGCGCAGTCGCAGCCGCAGTCGAAGTCGAAGTCGGCAGACTTGGAGGCAACTGTAAATCTAGTGCACCAGTGGATGCTTGTTCCGCCAGCAGTGGTTCACGGAATGGAATATTGATATGTGCTGGCCCAGCAGGCGACTCGAGTGAGTTCAGTACCGCGCGCGCAGCGACACTTGAGGCAAAATCAGTAATTCGCGAAATAGCATCACTATCAGCCACAGGCAGTTGCATGCTCCATTTAGAGTGGATCC
>CAXGQC010000144.1:0-2631 GCA_964011795.1 uncultured bacterium
GTCGTGTGTGGCGCATACCACCTCGACTGCCAATCCTTCGTGACCCCTACTCGAAAACCGTATGGATGTATTTTTCGTCCCATACTGTCTAACCCTCAACAATCATTTTTATATGTGCTGTTCTTTTTCTTTGAGGTGCTGATCTACCTCTTGATCTTGCACGCCATCTTTTCATAGTCACTCCCTCATCTGCTGTCGCGCTATAGATGACAAGTGATTCAGGATTCAAATCAAAATTATTTTCGGCATTCGCCTGTGCTGAACGAAGAACTTGTGCAGCTAATGCGGCTCCTTTTTGAGGCATGAATTCAAGCACACGTAACGCCTCGGGCACACGCATACCTTGAACTGCGCGTAGGACCGGACGAACTTTTCGCGCAGAGATGCGCTGGTCTTTGGCTATAGCCTGTACTCGCATCTAACAAACTCCGAACTTGATTCTCATTACTTATTACCTGTTCTACACTCGCTGTGAGGTCCGCTCACTCTTTCCTCTATGCCCTCTATATGTCCTGGTAAATGCAAATTCCCCAAGCTTATGACCTACCATGTTCTCTGAACACAAGACCGGAATATGTCTTCGTCCATCATGCACAGCTATCGTCATTCCAACCATCTCAGGGAGAATAGTGGACGACCGTGACCAAGTCTTTATCACCACTCGATCCTGATTATTCTGAGCTGCAATAACCTTCTTCCATAGCTTCGGATGAACGAAAGGGCCTTTCCTCGTAGATCGGGACATAATTCTTTACTCCTCCGGACTATCTTCGACCAACACCGCGGCGTTGCACGATGTACTTATCAGTCCGTTTGTTTCTTCGAGTTCTGTAGCCGAGAGCAGGCTTACCCCAAGGAGTTTTAGGCCCTGGTAGCCCAATAGGAGACTTGCCCTCACCTCCACCATGTGGGTGATCGACTGGATTCATTACCGAGCCTCTTACTTTTGGTCTTTTCCCTCGGTGCCTCGAACGACCGGCTTTACCTAGTTTGATCTGCTGATGCTCTATATTGCCTACTGATCCGATAGTAGCCATGCAAGATTCCAACACTTGCCGTCTTTCTCCTGATGGCATACGCAGCAAAGCATATCCACTATCCTTTGCCATTAGTTGTATCGATGCTCCCGCAGATCTACCTAGTTGCGCGCCTCTCCCAGGAATCAACTCAATATTGTGAATTACAGTTCCAGTTGGGATCTCTGAAAGTGGTAGTGTGTTTCCAGTATTTACTGGAACACCCGAACCAGAAATTATTTGGTCATCAACGCTGAGTCCATCCGGGGCAATGATATATCTCTTTTCACCATCAGCATAAAAAATCAACGCAATTCGAGAGGAGCGATTAGGATCATATTCAATCGCTGCAACACGACCAGGAATATCAAACTTATCCCTCTTGAAATCTATCAAACGTAAAAGTCTCTTATGACCACCGCCTCTTCTCCGGACAGAAATACGCCCATGGCTGCGACCAGATATGCGATTTTTTGAAACGGTAAGTGCTTTTTCAGGCTTCTTCTTAGTGATTTCCTCAAAAGTAAAACCTGAGGAATTTCGACGACCCGGAGAAGTTGGACGGAAATTTCTAACTGGCATGATGTTTCCTCTAAATTCCCGCGAACAGTTCTATGGAGTCACCTGGTGCAAGTGTGACGATTGCTTTCTTTTTGGAAGGTAGGTTTCCAGAGCGACGACCGAAATTACGTCTCGGCCTTCGCCCACGAACTCTGAGAGTGTTCACAGCTTTCACAGTTACGTCGAACGCAGCCTCGACAGCCTCTTTGATTTCTGGTTTAGTAGCTCTCTCATGTACTTCGAAAACATACTTCCCCTGCAATGCCAAGTTAGTACTCTTCTCCGTAATGACGGGCTCTCGGAGTATTTCGAAGGTGTGAATCTGTTTAGGCATCAGTAGATTCCTTCTCCTGCTCCTGGTTGCTCTGAGACGCACCCCATAATGTTTCACATCGTCTAACAGCATCCACTGTCAGCAGAATGTTCCTCGACTGTCGCATCTGGACCACTGATAGAGTGTCAGCATGTATCAGCTCAACGCCATCAATGTTCCTTGCCGACTTCCGTGCAATTAAATCCGGGTTACCTGTAACAATTAATACTGAGTCATCAATACCAACATTGTTGAGGAGTCCCGCCACATGCTTAGTGGATGGCACATCCTTGAGGCCCAATTCAGAAATGACTGTGAGTTTCTCCTCGGCAACACGTCTGGATAATGCAGAGCGTATCGCCAACCTCCGAATATTCTTCGGCACTTTTTGAGAGTAATTTCTCGGCTTAGGTCCAAATGCTGCTCCCCCACCTCTTCTAGTAGGTGAGCGGCTGGAACCAGCTCTCGCCATACCACGGCCTTTCTGACCATAGAGCTTTCTTGTAGACCCTCTTACTTCCCCTCTAGTTTTTGTCGAATGTGTACCACTACGACGGGCAGCAAGCTGTGCTGTAAGTACCTGGTGCTCTGCAGCATCATGAGGATTAATACCAAAGACGGCTTCATCCACATCGATATTCTCAAGTGACTTACCGTTGACATCAAATACCGACAGTATCATTAGGACTGCTCCCTCTCATCGTCATCTGTCTCAGCAACCGGAGCCTCTGCTGGTGTGTC
>CAXGQC010000145.1:0-2621 GCA_964011795.1 uncultured bacterium
ATCGTGGTCTCTGTCATTATCGTGGTCTCTGTCATCATCATGGTCCCTGTCGCCAGAATCCTTATGCTCCACCAGTGCATCAACTGAAGATTCAAAAACTGCAAGGATGTATTCAGGTTCAGGCCGAGACAACGCAGTCGCTACAGTGTTTTCATATAGCGCAAATGCGGCAGGCAGTTCTTCCTTTAGCCGTTCGGAGGAATCAATACCCCATTCCTCATTTGCAGTGACACCAGTAACCTCGAACATGTCCCACGCTGCCAATATCATCCAGAACGCAAATTCGGTGGCAATGACTCGGTTATATCCCTCAGGATCGAAATTTCGCAAGTCCTGATATGACTCAACACTATAGTGCCCATTTTCTATAGCGAGTTCCATTGCTTGATTCAGCGTAGAATCCGGATCTTCCCAATCCCAATCTGCAGGAAACGCGAAACGGAATCCCTGATCTGTCAATGTATGCAGCAGGTGTTCGATCACTTCGATAATCTGGCGGTCGCTCTCACGCTCGTCTTTCTCCCAAATGTAGTCAATATGATTGTGTGCGAACTCACGGGCGTCATCACCAAGCCTGTCAGCAATCTCTGGATATTCAAGTGGCTCACCACCATAAAAGTCCGGGCCACCATAGCCAATTCTTTGATAGACATATCTATCTTCGAGCTGGAAACGCAGTTCCTCCCGACGCGATCTGTCGATTTGATCCGTATCCCGCCACATACTTGCAAGTGTGTGGGCAACCTTTACGACCATCTCATCAGATACATCGTCCAGCACAAACAGTCGGATTCCGTGTACATCCATATGTCGATTGAACGGAGCATATTTATCGTCGTGGTATATAACGCCAAGTTCAGTAGCTGGTGGACTTGATGCTGTCGGGTTGCTAGCAGCAGATTGGTTATTCTGGATCTGACTGCCGTTCTGACTAACGGTAGATTGGGAAGGTGTCGGGCTTTGTTGGGCCTGCGAGCCGGCGCTTACTTGAGATTCCGTTACTGTGTCAGTCTCTCCGCTTGAGCAGCCAGCGCATATAAGTAGGAGTAGTGGGATCCAACCAAGCATCAACGATCTTGATAGCGTCTTCATACTCCCAGTGTACAAAAAAGTTCGGGTGAGAACACCCGAACTTTCATCAAACAATTATGACCCAGTGGTCGCTAAGCTCTTCGCAAAGTCACAACTCCGATTATGAGCATACTGAGCAGCCAGAGAGGCCAAATCGCCATCATCGCTTCGTTGTCATCGCCAGCTCCACCGATGGCAAGGAGTAGGAATCCCACACACCCGAATAGTCCGAATGCTCCTGCAAGAATCTTGTTAAAAAATTCTGCCAAGTAGTAACCCAGACCAGTGAATGCCACACCAATAAATATTGTTGACCACAGAAGACGTCCGATGGTCTCTTGGTCTGCCTCATTTCCTACAGATCCAAACGCATCAGCCACCATGCCGCCAGCCGTACCGATAACCACCACGAGTAGGCCGATTTGCGCCATATCCTTGCCCGTGCCAGCTGGCATAGCGTCTCTTGACCGCATGAAAGCAATAGGGACAGCTAACAGGACCCAGCTCGCGATCAGTTCAGTCTGGAGAGTATTGGTGATCTCAAGACCACCCAATAGCATGTACACAATCAAAGGCCCCAACGCCCCGATTATAAAAAACGTTCCAGTCAATGTATTTGGCTTCATACTTCTCCAGCTTTCTACCCCCGGAGCCGCATCTAGCACATGGTATACCAAAAACTCACTGTTCGGATAGCCGAAATATATACATGAGTCAGAAAATTATGAAAGATCGACACCCAACGCTTCCTGAGCAGCGGCGAATTCTTCGAGCGACATTTCACGGCCCATCGCGACCCACTCTTCATCAGAGATTTTCTCTCTGGCATCCATGAGTGATATCGCGTCAGTTCCTACGAGGTAGCGTAGTTTGGGCGCATCAGTTGTAAGTGCGGAAAGAATCACCTCAGCAACATCCTCAGGCATCGCCGGATTTTGCAGTTTAGTGGCAAAATGGTGGCCAATTCGATCGACAAACTCTTTGTACGGCGAATCTTCAGGTGGAGCCTGCCGATCGTCACGCTTTGTGAAAATTGGAGTCAGCACCACGCCAGGTTCGATTAAGGCCACTCGAATACCAAAACGGAACACCTCAGCCGCTAAGACTTCAGTCATCGCGTCCAAGGCAAATTTGCTGCCTACATAGGCACCCATACTCGGAGATGCCACTCGACCGGCGACCGACGTCACATTCACGATCGAGCCGTGTTCACGTTCCCGCATGCCCGGCAGAACCAGTTGGGTCATCCTGAGAGCGCCGAATACGTTGGTTTCAAATACGTCCCTCGTCACACCAAGTGGCGTTTCTTCTATCGAACCGCCACCGCCGACACCGGCATTATTGACAAGAACATCTATCTGACCTGACCTTGAAACAGCTTCGTCAATACATGCCTGTGCTGATTGCTCATCGTTCACATCAAGAGCCAGTACATCCAATGACAATTTCTCATCGTTCGCAATCTGGTCCAGTTCCTGGCCTGCGGACGGATTGCGCATGGTAGCGAACACGTGATATCCGTTTCGTGCGAGATGCAAGGCTGTCGAGTT
>CAXGQC010000146.1:0-2593 GCA_964011795.1 uncultured bacterium
GTTACCGCCGCTAAACCAATGATTACAGTCCGGCCTAGTCCAGCAGCATTCCGAGCAAGAAGATCACGGGATATGTGGTCCGTCCCCATCGGATGTTCCCAGGATGGTGTCTGATTCTTCGGCACTCTCTCGATCCAATTGGGATCAACATCCCATAAAATAGGCACAAAGATTGCAAACAGGCACAGAGCGCCAATACCCGTCAGTGAAAGTGCTCCTCTCGGATTTTTAGCTATCCGCCCAAGCTCATGCAGAATAGTTCCCAACGTGCCTTTATCGTCAGACGCGTCTAGTAACGGATCAGTAGTAGCAGACATTAGGCCTCCGATTTCGCGCCAAGGCGGATTCGTGGATCAAGCCCTACGTAGAGCAGATCCGTCAGTAGGTTTACAGTTAAGAAAATCATCACAAGCATCAAAGTAATTGCTTGCATCAGTGTGTAATCACGCTCACGCACCGCAGTAACTAGAGATCTCCCAACCCCAGGCCATGTAAATACCTGTTCTATGACAAGTGTTCCCGCCAGAATACTCCCCACCTGCAGACCCATTATGGTCACTACAGGGATTAAACTGGGTTTCAACGCGTGTCGAATCATCACTGTCCGTTCCCTTAGACCTTTCGCACGGGCGGTACGTATATAGTCTTCAGTCAACGTGTCTAATATGGACTGTCGTGTGTACCGCGATATCTGTGCGGCTACAATACTCCCCAGTGCGAGCGTCGGTAAAGCTAGATGCCTTAGTGACTCAATTGGATCCTCGGTGAATGGCACGCGCCCTGATGCGGGAAATATTTTAAACCCTATGGCGAATACCAGAAGATAAAGTAGCCCGGCGATGAATGATGGCACACCAATGTTGTAGCCCGTCCAAATGTTAGACAGATAGTCCCAAAAACCACCACGGTTCACTGCGGCTAGAACCCCCAAAACGATACCCCACACGAAACCGTAGGTCAGAGCGAATAGAGCAAGCTCGATAGTCGCCGGGAACGCGCTCGTGACAATGTCAGTAACCGGCACGCCTTTATTCATCGAAATGCCGAAGTCTCCTTGAACAGCACCCCCGAGCCATTTGAA
Organism: uncultured bacterium; assembly: GCA_964011795.1. Classification (GTDB taxonomy): domain Bacteria; phylum Chloroflexota; class Dehalococcoidia; order UBA2979; family UBA2979; genus UBA2979. The sequence goes on from CAXGQC010000146.1 coordinate 1,082, forward strand.
ATATTGAATATGAAAAGGATCGTTGAGGCCCATACGCTCGCGCGCAAGCTGCATAGCCTCTTCGCTCGTTTGATTCTCACCACCTGCGGCAAACATCGCCGGATCACCCGGAATTAAACGCACCACCATAAACACGAGAAACGAAGCCAAAAACGCCACAGGAAGCATCTGGGTAATTAAGCGATGGAAAAAATAATTCATCTAGCCACCCCATAGTAGAAACGAGAGTCCCACTCGTCTTGAATCTATATTAAATAGTCTAACAACGATCTTCTTCGCCATCGTCACTGAGTGACTGAAAGACCGCGGTCAAAGAAACCGGCCCCGAAACTGTTTAGTTTCAGGGCCGGTTCAAAAAGTCTCATCATTCCTGATCTAGTCAGGAACAAACGTACGACTAACCTTCGGCCCGTTGAGCCCACTTCAGGTAACCCCAACCTTCGGCATCAGTACCGAGGTTTTCGTGACCACCTGTCCATTGGACGTTTGGTGATCGGAACCGGTTACCGTTTGTACGACATACAAGTCGAGACCACGCTACATCATGGAACTTCTCATTCCATGCCTTGTAGTCGTCGAACGTACCATCGATCACGCCTTCAATCATGTCAAGCCATTCCAGCTCGTCTTTGACGCCTGGTCGATCACGAAGGTTTTCAGCAGACTCAACTGGCGCGTTCATACGCCCGTCGTAAGAGTCAGCGAACAAACAGGTTAGCGCTGGACTACCCTGCTTTATCCAGTTACCGAAACCAATGAGCATGTGCTCGAATGTACCCGTGGTCTGTAGTGAGATCATCTCACTGTACTCACGGTTCCTGATGTTCAAGTTGATGCCCATCTGACCAAGTTCTTGCTGAATAATCTGAGCTGTTGCTGGAGCATCTAGACGCTCAGGGAGTACCTCAGCGTTAAGCTCGTCACCGTCACCCATACCAGCTGCCGAAATAAGCTTTGCAGCTTCAGCTGGATCAAATAGCGGAGCATCCATCGCAGCATCGTATGCAAGCGAGTTGGGTTGCCACTGCAGATATCCATGCGAGTCGAATTCTCCGAAGTACTCTGAAGAAATTCGCTCACTGTCCACAAGTCGCATCAAACCCTGACGAACGCGCTTATCGAGAAGATCTGCGCGGAGTCTGAACACTCGTCCACCTTGACCCATGTAGGTCTCGTGCGTCCACTTGGAATTGCCCTTAATTGCCTCGGCATGTTCCGGAAGCAATGTACCACCAGTAAAGAGGTCGATGTCTCCAGCCTCAAACGCCAGTCCCTGGGCACCTGAATCCGCAAATATTGTGGACTCAACCTTATCTAGATAAGGAGCATCATTAGCATTATTCCAGTAATCCGCATTCCGTGTTAACTCATATCCAACGTTCGGATCGTAGTTTCCAAAAATAAACGGTCCAGTACCGATCAGGTTGCCGTTAAGTACTGATCCATCCTCGATAGACGGTCTGTGTCCAATATTGGCTCCACGGAAATAGTCAAATATATATCCGGTAGGCT
>CAXGQC010000147.1:0-2584 GCA_964011795.1 uncultured bacterium
TGCCCAGTATCAGAATGCACTATGTCAACAAAATAGTCCCGATGAAATAGATGCGGGTCAGAAACTATTTCCCAGTTCTGCAAAACTGGTCCCGCTGCTATCTGGTTGGACTGTAGTATCCGTGTGGCTTGGTTATGATCGAGTGAACTGCTCCACTCAGCAATTGCTTGGTCAATCAGTGCCTTATGTTTTATTCTCCCAGCTAGTGTGACTAATTCACGTTCTGGCAGTTGAATCGGGTTATCGGGGGCAATCACCGAAAGCAGTCGTTGCCAAGCCTCATCACTTTCACAGCTCAAGCTAATCCAAGAATCAAGACCAACTGTCGGATATACGCCGTGAGGCGCCTGCGTTGCACTGAAGTTGCCCTGATCGGAGTTCTTGACTCCGCCAATTTGAAAATTCATTATCGACTCCAAGTTAAAAATTATCCCGGATTCTTGGAGTGACATTCCAACAAAATTCGATCGCTTGGTACCGTGAGTTTGCCTTTCTAGTAGGAGTGCCAAAATCGCAACAGTCCCGTGGCTACCGCAAATTGGATCCGCATAGAAAGATCCCGACGAGAACAACTCATCTTCTGAATACCCGAGAGAAGAGACAAATCCACTCGAAGCTTCAATATTCGATCCATAGGCTATGTATTGTTCCTCTGGGCCACCCATGCCCATACCTGACATCGAGCACATTATCAAATTGGGATTAACTGCCTCTAGAACCTCGTATGACAATCCAAGATTCGGCATCACACGTGGACTATTATTCTCAATGAGCACGTCAGCCTTTTCTACCAATGACATAAACAGTTCTTTGCCTTGAGGCGTAGACAAATCTAATCCGATACCTTTTTTATTCCTGTTTAAAAGATTGAAATAAGCAGCCCGATTATGCCCGGTGTTCCATGGCTGCTGGCCGGGGTAAACAACTGCTCGGGTAGCTGGTTTCTTATCAACTTCAATCTTGAGAACCGTCGCACCAAGATCTGCAAGATGTCGACCAGTGAGAGGACCCGCCCAGTTCGCAGTGATTTCTAACACAGTGACACCGCGCAAAGGAGCCTCAGTCGAATCAGGCTGTATTTGTAGGGGGGACACTCGGGGTAATTTAAGCCCATCATGTTGCCCTAACCTCGGAGCCTTAGCGGAAATAGTTAGTTCATGATTGGTTAAAGTCCAAGGAGCTCCCGGGATCTGAAGATCTCTGGTCCCATCATTTACTACATGCCAAAACTCCCTAGCTTCGAGATGCGGGTGCTTGAGTAGATCATCTGCAGTATTCACTGGTGTAACAGCAATACGAAGTTTCTGGGCCAGATGGTATATATCATTCTTCGACTTATCCGCAGCCCAATCAGAAAAAGCCTGGCGATATTCAGGAACTGCCTCACGAAATTCTTCAAAAGAGTCCAATCTCGAGTCATCCAACAATTCCGGCCGTTCTATCATCAGAAAAAATTCCGGATTGGGTGTTGCCATCCAAAACACATGTCCATCGAGACATGGTGTTATAGCTGACACCTTGCGGGGAGGAATGACACCTTCGTGAGTCCATGAACTTGTCAGCCACGAGTGCGCATTGAGCAGGCTCTCAAAAGTTGATATCTCGATTTCCTGTCCGCGCCCAGTCTGCTGCGCTGTGAGCAATCCAGCCAGGAGGGAAAGAGCTATCTGCATTCCAGCATGAAGCTCCCCTTGAAACCCAGGAGCCAACAGAGGCTCTCTTTCCGGATCTCCTGAAAAAGACATGTAGCCACCCATGGCGTAATCGACTATCTCACTTGATTTCCAGTCGCTATATGGGCCGAATTCACCAAAGGGGCTATGCCTGGCAACTACCATCCACGGTGCTAACTCCTCGATTTCCTCCCAAGTCAGTTCAAATGAACCAAATCGAGAAATCGAGTTAGAACTAATTACCGCGTGCGCCCCGACTAGTAACTCGATTAGTTGTTGTTTAGACGATCCCTGTATCGTCTCCAATACTACTGATTCTTTACCCGCATCGAGAGCTAGATGCAGCCCCCCTCGTTCACCCAATTCCTCGCCAATAACTCCTGACGGGAAAGGACCCAGAGTTCGCAAACGAGACCTCTCGGCTCCTTCAATTTTTACTAATCTCGCCCCGAGTAGCGTAAGGAGCCTTCCAGCGTAGGCGCCGGCAACTCCATCCGATAGTTCTAGTATCGTGACACCTGACAGCGGTCCTGTATTTGGCGAATTTTCATTCATAACGTGAAAGACAGAATACATGATGTGACCAAGTCATATAGCTCAAAGGACCTCAACACGGGCTCCACAGAACAAGAAAATCCAACTCGACACCGACTTGATATGAGAACAGTTCCCAACCGTTTGCGCTCTCACTAAATGAGAGCTATTCTCATTTAGTACCGAGGCTAGAACTAACCAATAGCTTCTGGTAGTGGCGAGGATTATTTCCTCTCCGAGACTGAGTCCGGTTAGGTCAGAGCATTGCTGACTGCGCGCCCTCTTCCTTCGGCGTGGTCAATTACAAGCCTACCTAGCCGGACTTTATTACCTGCCTGGGCGCCTCAAATTAGTCGATCTGTCTGATATCACTACAT
>CAXGQC010000148.1:0-2529 GCA_964011795.1 uncultured bacterium
GCCTTGATCTGGCGCTTGAAATAGTCTGAAGGTTTCATTTTCAATAAATCACGCTCAGATGGGACAGTCTCTTCAAACTGATAGTCCATTGCCTCAAGAAGGAACGGAATCCAACCTATCCCGCTTTCCACAGACACAAAATTGAGTGAGGGGTAACGCTCAAGAAGGCCCGAAAAGATAAGGTTGATAATGACCCGAAAGTTCCCTAAAAATAGCGCAATACTGGTAATCGCCAGTGATCGCTCCGGACCATAACCCGCCCACAGCATATTCCCAGTGGAAGAACTACTTGAGCCTATATGGAAATTAACGGGAATGCCTAGTTGGACACATGTGTCCCAGAAAGGGTCCCAATATGGATCGTTTAGGAACGGTTGTCCAAACTGGTCAGGACTATCCGTCATAGTGATCCCTTTTAGTTGCCCATCACCACACACTCGTTCGATCTCTTCCACTGCCTCTTTCACATCCCAAAACGGCACAACCGCCTGAGGAAATAGTCGTTCTTCTCCAGCCGACTGCAATTCGAGCAGCGCGTCGTTGTAGACCTGGGCACACACAGTACGGAGTCCTTTATCAGAGATATCCATGAACCGATTGCTCCCGAAGCCCACGACATTTGGATAAACAATCTGTTGAGAAATCCCCAATCGATCGAGCAGCTTTAATCTCGCTTTAGGATCTGTCGCCGCTGCATCCATTTCTTCATACGTGGTTAAACCTATTGTCCCGTAGGCTTTACTACCGTCCTCTTTCACCACAGTGAATCCAAGCGGTCCAAAGTCAATATCTTCGTCAACTATCCATCGTGGGGCTCCCGATCTTTCTTCGACTCTTGGAACCAATGACTTGTATTTACCAGGTGCTCTTGAAGTCCACAGGTCGGCAGGTTCGGTGTAATGACTATCTATGTCGACCACCGGCACTCCATGTACCGATAATTTATTAGTGCTCTCTTCAGTCGTCATTCTGTTCCCCCCTCTTAGAAACTCCTTCTGCCGCTGTCAGGCTTGAATCGTACAGCACCTGTACAAATTTTTGCAGGCCGTACTCACTTAAAGTTCCGGTGATCTGGTTGATACACGGTGTTGCAGATCAGATGTAGTTCGTTGAACCTTTCACAGCCTTAGATCAGGCTAAAACCGCACACTGCGGTAAACAAAGTAGATATACGGGGGTATTTGGCCAAGGATCCAAATAACGATCCCGAGGCCGGTCCCAACAAAAATATCGAGCAAAATCCAAGTAAATAGCAAAAATGCTGCTAGTCGAACGAAAAATGTCTTGAAGAAATGTAGATAGCTGTCGATGTCAAATTTTGATCGATCTTCTTCACTCATCGTGTTGTATCCGGCTAATAAATAGCGGGCATTCTCTTTGTTTATGAAAATACCTAACGAGAGATATATAAGACTCATAGCTATTGGTACTAGATAACTTACTAAGTGATCCATACTTAAATCCTACGCCTCGCCCCGTGCACTGATATCGATAGCCGATCGAAAGCTTCTACCCCTGCTTTCAAACCACCAATAATGTATTAGTTGCTACCGTTAGTCTACTGAAACATTAGTGATAGATATCGTGCGTCTTGCAAGCACGAACCTATTAGTGAAACGAGCCGTGGCATGGAAACAACACCCCTCGACTTTGCGAGGCAAACAGAGTCAACAATGATTGAAAACTCTAAGGCTTTTTATGAAAGGATCAAAAAGAGACGGACTGTAAGAGATTTTTCAGCTGAAACATTTCCAGTGGAAATAGTCCGTTCAGCAGTCATGGCGGCTGGGACAGCGCCCAACGGCGCGAACATGCAACCTTGGCATTTCGCAATAACAACTGACCCTCAGATTAAATCGACCATTCGAACTCAGTCAGAGAAAGAAGAACACGAATTTTATAATCGTCGAGCTCCTGAGGAGTGGCTTCAGGCTTTGGCCCCGCTGGGGACAGACGAAAATAAACCGTTTCTAGAAACTGCACCGGTACTCATTGGAGTCTTTTTGAAGCAATATACCGAAGATGACGAAGGAGTTCGCAAAAAAAATTATTACCCGTCTGAATCTGTGGGTATAGCCTGTGGAATGCTCATATCCGCGTTACATTTTTCTGGATTAGCCACGCTTACACATACTCCAAGTCCGATGAAATTCCTGAACGAAATATTTGAGCGACCAAAATCAGAACGACCGTATTTACTATTGGTCGTGGGGTACCCAAGTCATGGATGTGAGGTGCCAACAATTACCAAAAAATCATTTGATGAAATAGCAAGCTTTGTGGGCGATTCCAACATATAAGGCAGCATCAGTTACGCTATTCTCTTCGATCACGAAACCTCTGCGAGGACAAGACATAATTGGCGATTTTTTCAATAGCCTTCCAGTCCTCGTGTGAGGGATGGAATTTCCTATCTAGTACCAGTGTCCATCCTCGGAATGACTCAGTTTGACGCTTAATTTCTAGATTGCCGACTCTCTTTGCCAGAGCTTTGATTTCTAGGTCTAGGGACAACTCATCTATCAGACC
>CAXGQC010000149.1:0-2504 GCA_964011795.1 uncultured bacterium
CCATTTTCTTCATCAGTGTCCATAAGCGGGAACCAGACTGTGAGCATATCTGTTTGATCGGCCTCCTCCGTTACGACGCCTAGATCTTGGTGCCAGGGCGTCGCGCCGTACATGACGTTCCCGTCAGAGTCTCGCGGAGCCCTGCTTTCGGGGACCTTCACTCGGACGTGTTGGACAGGATTGGATGCGATTTCTGTACCCACGATTGATTGAACAATATCCAATAAGTCTGGATTAATCAAGGCATTAAAAACAGCTGGCCCAGCCCAGAAAGGTGTGTCTTTGGTGATTCCTTTTTGCGGGAGTGAAAAATCAAAGAACTGATTATGTATTTGCTTGCTCTCTTCATAGATTGACGTAACTCGTTCACCAAATTCAAGAGATTCATATGTTGAACTAATCGTCCCCTGCTTAAATAGGATATCTGCCAGGTTCTCGAGTACTCCTTCGTATTCTTTAATTATTGGATCGATCACTTCTTCTGGATCAAATGCGTTACTTCTGGCGAGATAGCCGTAGTCTTCAAAGTGTTTAATTTCTTCACTGGATAACATTCCGCAAATACCTTCCGCAACAATATCTGAACAACCGAAGTGTATTGAACAAAAAAAAGGGGTGTCAACTGACACCCCTTTTTTTGATGAGTAGAATTTCTACTGATCAGAAGTCAAGATGAGGGTACCTGTCGTACTAAGGGACCCACCAGTGCCATTTACGATGGCACTTTGTGCACTAGTCTGCTTTCCAGCAATACCGTGAATTCCATCTTCGGCTGTTCCTGAAAGCTGCCTGTATGCCTCAACAAGGAGCATCATTCCATACATCCCGGAGTGACTGAAGGACAACCCTCCACCATTTGTGTTGATGGGCATGCCCGAGCCACCAGGACCGGCTTTACCGCCTTCGAACAATTCCATGAATCCACCTCTTGGCGCGAGACCTAAGGCTTCCACAGTAATTCCAACGGTGACGGTGAATGAGTCATATATCATCCCAAGTTCCATGTCGCTAGGGCCCATACCGGCCATTCGGTAGGCTGTTTTGCCACTATTTACTGCTGAAGTAAGGGTGAAATCATCCATCTCCAACATGTCCCAATGTCCCATACTCTCACCGGCTCCAGCTACCCAGACTGGCGGAGTCTTGAAGGAGTGAGCTCTTTCCGCTGAAGCAAGCAGAACAGCGCCACCATGGTCAGTAACCAAACAAACATCCAATATGTTGAGAGGCCAAGATATTAATCGTGAATCGAGTACATCCTGAACTGTGATTGGTCCACCATTTGGATCGGTTTCTTTTGAGTGCATTACAGCTCTGGGGTTAAGAGTTGCCCAGTCGCGTGTTGACACTGCGATTTGTGCAAAATCTTCCTTTGTCGAACCCCACTGATGCATATGACGAGTCATTGCATGAGAGTAGTTGTATGGAGCTCCCCAACCACCGTATGGTCCGCCACTGAAAGCAGCACCTGGTGCCCATGGGTCACCACCGCCACCGCCTCCTGTTCCGCGGCCTTTGTTCTTTCTCGCTGAGCGGCCAGACTCCCCATGGGAGACGAGGGCAATATCTATAACGCCCGCCGCTATGGCTGCTAAGGCATGATGAACATGCAACTCAAAAGATGAACCACCAATACCTGTGTGGTCCAGATATTTTGGTCTAATGTGCAGGTATTCCGCTATCTGTGGAGTAAATCCTGCTGAAAATACTCCCTCGATTTCTCGCGGTGATATTCCTGTTTGTTCGCATACGTTTGCTATTGCTTCAATATGCAGCTGTGTATTGGTCGTGCCTTTTTCGCTGAGCGCAAAGCCAATTTCGTCTGACTCCGCTGCCCCTACGATCGCGGCCGCCATTGATGGATTTGTCATCTAGACTTCCTTTCTGTGATCGAATATCAATTTATTCGGCTAGTCTCCAAAAGGGGACGTGTACATCATCATTCGCCTTAACGAACTCAATCTTACACTTCGACCCTATTTTCTTGAACAAATCCCAGGGTTCGATATCTGCTCCTCCTAAGAGGACTCCAAACATCCGGTCACCCTCGTTCAGGTCTATGTAGCAAGTCACATACGGGCCCTCTTCAGACCAGCCGGGTGCGAATGCACGTTGCTGGACTGCGAATGTGTAGAGAGTCCCTTCGCCTGATGCTTCAAACCAAGAGATACTTCGCGAGTAGCAAAATGGGCAAATAATTCTCGGGTACCAGTGTGCGCGGTTACAGTCCTCGCATCTTGGCAGCATGAGTTTCCCTTCCTTCGCCCCTTCCCAAAATGGGCCAGAGGTATATGGATCGGGATCAGGAATTGGGTACTTATAATCGGTCAATTTCCGCTCCTTAACTTTTTTCGGCGTATCCGCCATTTTCATCCAGTCGACAGCAGAACAAGCTTACGAAGTTCTTTCGACATCGCAAAAGGTATTCCTAATCCGTGCGCAGGTCAACTGCTACCTTTTAACCCTTACTATTGGGCGCAGAGAATTTTCGAGTCAAACCTTGA
>CAXGQC010000150.1:0-2448 GCA_964011795.1 uncultured bacterium
GGTTCAGCAAGCCATACTCCGATGCTTCATACTGCCATTCAGACCGAAAAAGACCAAAGAAGCGTACGAACTTATCTGGAGTGAAGCTGGTTCGCCACTGCTCGTCAATACTCAAAAAATAGCGGATGCACTGTCAGAGCAAACCGGCTGGCGAGTAGATATAGCTATGCGCTATCAAGAACCATCCCTCCAGGGAGCTATTAATCGACTGAAGCAAGATGGTGTAAAAAACACGACAGTGGTACCCCTGTACCCTCACAATGCAATGTCTACAACTACGACAACTGAAAATGCGATTAGTAAAATTGTGCAGGATACATATCCCGAACTACACGTGAATTACGTGCGACCATTCTTCGACCATCCTTCGTACATCCATGCACTGGCTCGGTCGATTAAGCGCGGACTTCCAAACAAGCCCCAGCGACTGTTATTCAGCTATCACGGTATCCCTGAACGTCATGTCCGAAAACCTGACCCCACCGGATCGCACTGCCTAAGCTCATCAGATTGTTGCGCCATAGACTGTGAGGCTTCGAATCTTTGTTATCGCTCAAACGTCATCACTGCCACTGAGAAAGTCGTAGAAGAACTGGGTATGCAATCAGAAGATTGGTCAATTACGTTTCAATCGCGAGTCACTGTTATCGATCCAAAGTGGCTGCGTCCCTATACCGATAAGGTCCTTGAAAAACTTCCGGATGAGGGGATAACCGATGTTGCCGTGGTGTGTCCCTCCTTTGTGGCTGACTGCTTGGAAACATTAGAAGAAATTGATATCCGTGGACGGAAAACCTTCATGGATGCTGGGGGACAAACGTTCACATGGGTCCCGTGCATGAATGAAAGTCCTGAATTTATCGACTGTCTAAAGACCATTATTACTGAACTGGACTGACAAAAATCATATCAATTTTGGCTACGGTTATCGAAAAAACTTATCAGTCCGCTAGTTAATACGGCTGCTGAGACTCCTGTCACAAGTAAACGCTTCCAATTCGAGGCAGGATCCGCACGCCGAAAGAAAGAAGATATTTCTTCTGAGCTCAATTGTGGTCGACGCTGAATAGTTTCGGTCTCAGCAAAAGAAACGTCTGATAAGTCATCAGAATCCTCCGTCACCTGCTCCTCGAAACCATCGATACTGTCCGCATCTATATCTCCGAACACAAATTTATATCGGCTATCGTATTCAAATTCTTGATGCTCGGTCTGACCGAAAACCATAGGTTCTTCATTTCCCAGACCGTAGTCGCCACGCACACGATCTCGAGAAGTAGTTTGTGTCTTGGCTATCTCTAGCTGGCCTAGCCCATAGTTACGAACACTTTCCCCATTAGAGAGTCTCGCCGTTTTGGCGCTAACGGGACTTGGACGGAACCTTCTCGCTCGGTTGAGGCGATTGCTTCGGCGAACGGGAATCTCTTGCTCGGTCTCAGGTTCTGTTTTTACAGCCTCCTCGTTCCTAATCAATTCAAGTGGCCTGGGCGCAACTCGTCCAAAAGTGAATCTCGGGTTGAAAATAAGTGACGCCAACATACAGAGAACGATGAGTATACCGAGTCCACCAAATAACACCGGAGTGCCCATCAAGTCAGCAGCCAGTCCAAGCGGATATACCGTGATCGCCATAGCGGAGAACGACAACATGAATATACTCATAACTCGGCCGTAATATTCCCGGTCTGCGCTGAGTAGCATCATGGTGCTTGAAGCAGTCATGTATACAGTGGTCCCTATCCCTAGCAAGGTGACACCTATTGCTGCTCCAGTAAATCCTAGGCCCCAGGCTGACAACATCAGGACTATCAGTCCGAATGCACAGATAATTCCCGAAACCCATTGAATTAATGGTCGTCGATCCCATTCAGCGAGCCAAGTCATCATCGCTGATCCAAACAAAGCACCTATTCCAGATATGAAGAGCAAATCACTCAAACGGCCTTGCCAATTTTCGATTCCAAGTCCAAGTTCAACATACCCCGCCATCAGATTTTGGAAAGGCATTGCCAGGAATGTGAGAACAAGCATCATCAACATCAGAGTGCGAAGTCTGGGGGTTCCCACCACATATCTGAGCCCGGCGGTCACATCCCCAATAATGTCGTTCAGAGAGAGTCCTGCAAGTCCCTTTGGCACAACAGCCGTGGGCACAATTCCCCGTGCTATCTGAGTCGCTCGCTTTGTTGCCGACGTAGGAACGAAAAAGAGAAGACTGACCGAAAGAAAACCAAAACCAGCCTGCACAAAATATGCCCACTCATATCCGGCTCCAAACCGATCGCTGACATGAGGGAAAGTTGTCATGAGGAATCCGGCCATCAATGGCCCGAATGCCCGAGTTAGATTCATAGAGTTATTTGAGAGAGCCATCGCGCTTGCAATGCGATCCTGTGAGACTATCTCAGCCATCAGAGGTGTACGTGCTGGCATCCCAAGCGACGTAAT
>CAXGQC010000151.1:0-2446 GCA_964011795.1 uncultured bacterium
ACGACGATGATCATGATGACCACGATCACGACGACGATAAAAAGCATGACGACGATGATGATCATGATGACCACGATGATGATGATGACCACGAAGGACACGACCACCACGGACATGACCACTCTGGTGCTGATCCTCACTACTGGCTATCACCTCTGAACGGTATTCAAATGGCGAATAACGTTGCCGCTGAGCTCAAGAAACTCGATCCTGAAAATGCCGCATACTATGAGGCGAATCTGGCGACATTTACTGAGGAACTCGAAGCGCTGCACGCCGAGCTAGTTGAGTTAGCGGAGGAAGTTCATAATGACGCCTTCATCACGTTGCATGATGCCTGGTACTACTTCGCAGCCACATTCGACCTGAATTTGGTTGGCAGTTTCGAACCAGCAGCTGCTGAAGAACCGAGTCCTCGTTACCTGAAGAAACTTGCCGATACTGTGGAAGAGCATGACGTACATGCAATTTTCTCAGAGCCACAACTCTCAACTTCTTCGCTAGAGGGCTTTGCGAGCGATTATGGCCTAGAAATAGCTGTCCTCGATCCATTAGGTGGGATAGATACCCGTGACTCGTATCAGGGGCTACTCCGTTACAATATCGAGACCTTGGTAGACACACTCGACCACGACCACTAGGCCGAGAGCAGCGAAAAGCAGAGAAATAATGACTTCGATAGTCAGTAATCCGACCGAAAACATAGTCGAATGCTGCGACCTCACGGTCGTTCGAGACTCGAAGGAAATCCTCTGCGAAGCAACATGCTGTGTACCGAGAAATTCTCTAACTTTTTTAGTGGGCGAGAATGGTTCAGGAAAAACAACCCTGGTCAAAACCATTCTCGGCCTACTACCCAAGCACTCAGGGGATATCACGATTTACTCGGAAAAAGGTAAAAACTCAGACATGGTCGCAGGCTATGTCCCGCAAGGAATTACCTTTCCAAAACAGTTACAGATGACGGTAACTGAATATCTCCGGTACTCGTCCCAAGTAAAAACGGAAGATATCGAGAGCGTCCTCAGTCGCGTCGACTTCCCGCAAACTCATTCTGAGCACACCATTAACCAACTTTCAGGGGGACAACAACAAAAACTGTTGCTCGCTGCCGAACTTGCCCGGTCACCTGAGGTGTTGTTCCTCGATGAGCCTCTGTCCAATGTCGATGACTCAGGTGAAAAACATATCCTCGATGTTATTTTGGAAATAAAAAATAGTGGGGTAACCATCGTAATTATTACCCACGACTGGCAAATGGTATCTAAGTATGCCGATCACGTCATATGCCTAAATAAGAATTTTGCTTGTGACCAACAAGCCAGTTGTGTCTGCAAAAATTCGCTCTCAACAGTGAATATTAAGCAAATACAAAAACTTACGCCCGATCCAGAGACAACCCACGACGGATATTGCTACATAGATAACATATAGTCGTAGATATAGCCGATCGGTCTTACATGGATTTAATGTCTGAAATGCTTACAACTCCGTTTATGCAGCGAGCGCTGATCGGTTCCCTCCTGCTCGCAGTCCTGCTGGGTCTGTTTGGTGTTTTCATCGTCCCCAGAAAACTCGGATTCATGGCTGACGGGGTGTCCCATGCATCACTTCTTGGAATTGCCGTTGGAATTATGTTCGGCGGTGCGCCACTACTGTGGGCTGCGCTAGTAGCAGCGTGCATTGGTCTGGTACTCGCAAAAATAGAAGATAACTCGCGCCTGACACTAGATAGTGTGGTCGGAATAGTCCTTGTCGGTGGCATGAGTTCTGCTGTAATACTAATGTCGCTGACGCCAGGGTATAAACCAGAACTTGTTACGTACCTGTTCGGTAGTCTACTGAGCATCAGCTGGAACGATATCTACCTCCTGATAGGGTTCTTCGTAGTCACTCTGATCCTCTTCAAGCTGCAGTGGCGGACTCTAGTGCTAACCACCGTCCATGGGGAACTCTCGAGTGTCCTAGGGTTGCCGACATCTGCAGCAAAATATTTCTTGTTCGTCGGGACTTCAGTTGCTCTCATCGCCGGCGTAAAGCTTCTCGGTGTCATACTCATCTCTGCCCTGCTCATCATCCCCTTCTCTGCTGCTAATCAAGCGACCCGCTCACTGCGAAGCTCGCTCATCGTGACCGAATGCCTTGCCATAGGCGGTACGATTGCTGGAATCATCTTCTCCTATGTTTATGACCTGCCAACGGGACCGGCAATCGCGTTGGTCTTCGTTGCACTGTTCCTTGGGTGTGTTATCGTCGGCAGAATTATTCCACGCCCGGTTCTGGGACACGAACACAACCAATAAATCCTCCCAGTAATCGCCCACACAACCCTAAATTCGAGCCAATTAAGTGCATAAAATGTAATTAATTTTGCATATATTTTGAAAAAGAGAATTACGCCATTTTCTTAGAAAAAAAACTAAAATTATACGGTGATTGTTAGCAC
>CAXGQC010000152.1:0-2439 GCA_964011795.1 uncultured bacterium
ATGTCACTGGAGAGGTAAAAGTTAAACTCTGGCATGGCAACGTTACTGTGACTGGGCGCAGAGCTGATAATTCACTCTATTCGCCTGAACTTGCAACCTATAACAAAGAGGGTGACCTCTTCGATCAAAGTCAGGCGGCAGGATTTATACGGCTTCACGGTCTTCCCGCTCAAGTGCAGGCTCAACGCCAGGCTTTAGCCGGTGGTGATGATGATTTACTACGTCTGGCAGCTCCCGAGGCGAACTAAAATGGCTTCTAATAATTCCGACAAACTATGGGGAGGTCGATTTTCCCAAGGAAGTCACGAACTGACTGAGTTATACAACGAGTCGATTTCATTCGACCAAAGACTTTACAAAGAAGATATAGCCGGCTCGAAAGCACATGCCAACATGCTGGCAGCATCCAAAATAATATCTGAGGAAGATCGTGACCTCATAATCAGTGGGCTCACAGAAATCGAGCGTGAAATCGATGAGGGAGAGTTCGATTTCCAGATAGATCGCGAAGATATTCATTTGAATATAGAGGCTGAATTAACCGAGCGGATCGGCGAGGCGGGCGGACGTCTGCACACCGGAAGATCGAGAAATGATCAAATTGCTACGGATATGCGACTGTTTATGCGGGTCGCCTGCGATGCAACAGTCGACGCTCTAGTTGAGCTTCGTGGTGTATTACTATCCATCGCTGAACGTGAAGCGTCGACTATCATGCCCGGGTATACGCATATGCAGCGTGCACAACCGATTCTCTTGAGCCATCATCTGCAAGCATATGAATCAATGTTTGCTCGTGATACTGAGCGGTTTGTGCAGGCTCGAAACAGGACTAACAGGTCTCCACTAGGGACAGGTGCACTCGCGGGTGTTTCATATGACATCGATCGCGAGGCCACAGCTCGCGAGTTAGGATTCGACGATATCATACCAAACTCAATTGACGCTGTATCGGACAGGGACTTTGTTTATGACTATCACTCAGCGGCTGCCCTGCTGATGGTACACATTTCACGACTGTCTGAGGAAATTATTCTTTGGGCTACTAGTGAGTTTCAATTCATAACCCTCGACGAAAGATTCTCCACTGGCTCTAGCATAATGCCACAGAAAAAGAATCCAGACTTGGCGGAATTGGCCAGAGGGAAGAGCGCCCGCGTAATCGGTAATCTTGTACAGATCCTTACACTTCTGAAATCTCAACCGCTGGCGTACAACAAGGACATGCAGGAAGACAAAGAACCATTATTCGATTCCGTTGATACCGTACTGGCAACACTTCAGGTGTTGTCCGCGATGTTACCCACATGCCAATTCAATCGAGAAGTTATGGCGTTATCCGCTGAGGCGAATTTTGCTCTCGCGACGGACTACGCTGACTACCTCACAAAAAAAGGGGTCCCCTTTCGTCAGGCACATGCGGCCGTGGGAGCCCTGGTCGCACAGTGCGAGTCACAGGGAATAAGTCTTAAAGAACTTACGCTTGACCAACTAAAGGCGGCACACGATGACTTCGGTGAGGATGCGTTACAAATCGACTTAAATTACTCCCTTTCGGCCAGAAATGCGTCAGGTGGGACGGCACCTGATGCAGTCGCATCAGCTCTAAATGAGGCGAAAAAACGCCTGCTACAAGATCGTCAAGTGTCGACGACGTTACAAAAATGAATTCTTGTTTAATCGCTCCTTCAATTCTGACTGCTGACTTCGGTCAGCTGCACCAACAGATACAAGCGGCAGATGAAGGTGGGGCGGATCTATGGCACCTGGATGTCATGGATGGCCATTTTGTACCGCCACTGTCATTCAGTGGAGAGGTGATAAAAGCAGTTTCAAAGGCCACAAAAAATCTCATCGAAGTACACGCCATGGTGGCACATCCTAGTGAGCATTTTGAAACGTTCATCCAGAATGGTGCGAGTCGGGTGATATTCCACTACGAGGCCGCAATGAAGGCACCTGATTTGGGGGGGCCTGGGCTGGGAGAGACCGTGGTGCTGCTTCGTGACATGGGCGCCGAAGTGGGAATTGCTTTGAACCCAGAAACTCAGGTTGATGAGATCAGCGATTTGCTCCCCGAGATCCAGCAGGTGACGATCATGCTTATTCGACCAGGCTGGGGTGGGCAGCAGATGAACACTAACCTCCTGGCCAAGGTCCGTGAAATTCGAGAATTGATAACAAAACAAAGCCTCAATCTGCATGTGGAAGTTGATGGAGGAGTTAAGCCACATAATGCGAGTTCCTGTCGGGAAGCTGGAGCAGATATTATTGTCGCAGGTTCTTCCGTGTTTAACTCCGAGGGGACCCCTCAGCAAAACCTGAAAATATTGAAACACTCTCTAGGCTAGGATCTGAGGCTGCGATCGGCCGCTCGAAAACTGCCCGACGACCAGTTACACTGCTTTAAACATATCGCGACGTTGGTTAGGAGTTACG
>CAXGQC010000153.1:0-2433 GCA_964011795.1 uncultured bacterium
GGGTGTGAGGCGAACTGTTTCGTCCTGATTAGACACTTTGCACTCCCACTACTTCGTCTGTCATGTATTTAGAAAAGCTAAAGTCAAGTACACATATCCCGTTCTTCTTGATCAAATACTCTACCACGGCTGTAGTAGTCTAAAAAACAAATTTTATGCAATTACTGATTGTTGTCAAAAACGTAGAAAGGTAACCGACTCATCTGGTAAACTACTCGTGTGGTGGGGGCCGTATTACAAGGAGAAGGATCATTCCTCGCTCAGGGTTTCCACAGTCGGTTCGTAGAACACTCTTCGATATTTCCAAGGGGCTTAGTTTCTCTGAGAAGACCACTCCAGCTCCGTCTCACTTTTATGCTGGAGTGCAGCAGACATTGGTTTTCCGGCCCGCTTTTTTCTTTTCTTCTGAGGGTTGGCCCCAGGGTAGGTTCGATTTTGAACAAGACGGCTCTAGCTCAGGTTTTGGATCCAAGTATTCGTTCGAGGGACCAGAGAATGAGTCAGGGAGTACAGATGAACGTGACAAATTTCCGAAGGGGCCAATTGCTGCTTTCGTTTTGGTCCTCGGCGTATGTGCCTTGGTCGTTTATTTCGCAATAGACAGGGTAGAGTCTCACGATGAGCCAGTATGGACATCGTCAGATCAATTCGACTTCCGACTGTTCCCAAAAGGCTATATACAGAGGAGTGAGTATTATTCGCTGCATCCAGATTTCGTAAAAAAATGGAACACGGTATGTGCCGATAATCTTCAATGTGAATCAGATAACCTTTTTCAGGTTGAAATACCGATTTTCGATCAGATAATTGACGGCGAGCAGCTCAAACTTTTTACTTTTTCTGATGGGTATTGGCGACTGATACCGCTTAGTGATGATTATGGCCATCCTGGAAAGGTAAGCTCCTACGTCGAGATACCCAGAGTTGACAATTTGATCGTAGTTGAGAGTCCTGCAAATGGACAAAGTTTGGGCTTCCACGGCTTGCTGCCAAAGGTTTACGAAGATTCCGTGATGAGACATCTTAGTGCTCATGTCGTTGGCGAGGTAATGATTGAACTATCAGAGTCCTCGGGGCAATTAGTGATACGAAGTAATCTCGATCAAGGCGGTCCCCAGGTGGGCAAACAAGAGCTGCTTCAGCTAACTGGCTCCGAGACCGATTTCCGTAGATTGTTATCAGACGCCGCTATAGGAGAATCTTATCTGAGCGAGATATCAAGAGTCGTTGAATCCCAGCATTGGGGAGGAATTCTCCTCGATCTGGAGGCTTTCCCATCCGACCTGGAGCCGCCACTTGTGACATTTTTAGCTGATTTAGGGCAGAGAAACGAAATGTTAGCAAAACAAATTATTGTCGTGCTGTCGATTGAGACACGTCAGAGATTAGAAACAGAGTGGCTTGAATTGATAGAAAGTTCGGACGAGGTATGGTTGCGATATCCGCCACCAGCACTGGGGCCACTAGAACTGCTAGACGTAACGTTGTTAACCCTAGCAAAAGGGGGGAGTGATCTTTCCAAGGTTAGACTGATGGCCAACCTTGCTGCGCAGCCAGAGCACTCGACGATCACCACACCCGGCACACTGTTAGAGGAGATTGCAAGTATTTCCATCCAGCATAGCGGAAATGAAATACTGACCTCGCAGAAAGTAACACTTCAGCTGGCAGAAAGTGATTCAGAAGTATATTGGGATGAAGACGCCTACTCAGTGGCTTTGAGCCATAAGGCGAACACATATTTTGTGAATAACCGTTTCACGGTGGACTTCATAATGGATTTCATATCCTTCTGGGATTTGAGGGGACTTGCTATAGAGGCAGTCGACTCGAATGAAATCTCAGAGCCTACGATGACTAGAATCCTCGCCTGGCAAGAAGAAAGAGTGGACTCACCCGAGAAACCTTTCGGTCCTTATCTCGAGCCGTGTTGGATTGTGAGCGGTGGGACTTTGTCTTCGGTATGTTGGACAGTCGGTAGTGCTAACAGTCCCGTGATATGGACCACACCTGATAAACCAGGAGTATATGCAATTAAGTTAGTGGTGTCGGATGGCGAAACATTTGTTGCGAATGAACGATGGCTACGAGTGCAAAAAACCGATATCAATGGCTTAAATCCAACTTTGGTTGGATCTACACCAACTACCACACCCACTAGCGTTCCTACCCCGCAAGCCACTCCCACGCCAACACCTGAGGCTAGTGCGACTGCAACTCCCGATGCGACTCTCGAGCCAACACCAACTTCTACGCCGAGCCCTACAGCTACACCAACTTCTACGCCGAGCCCTACAGCCACACCACCATCAGGCCCCCCCGGGCCTGCGCCGAATTGAGGATATTAGTGACTATGAAGAAGACTAAAGTAAATATTCATCGTAACCCTCGCATTATTGCGGGTTCTGCAAAAGGTACTCAATTACTCGTGTC
>CAXGQC010000154.1:0-2426 GCA_964011795.1 uncultured bacterium
GATGGACCAAGCGCATCAGAACGAGCATTTAGCATCGGTTGTGATAAATCCCATTCCTTTGCTAAGTGCTCGAAAACCCCATTGCTTTCTGCGAGAGTGATAATACCTGCTAAAAGTGCTGCGGATCCCTTGCTCCAACCTGCATAGGCCATTTTCAAACTGGATGCGGCAGTGGCATCTCCCTCCAGAGCGATAGTCTCTAACAGTCCTCCGTTGAGTCGGTCAGAGACTGTATTTGCTCCGTCACCAGAGATATACAACCTAGTGTTCCCTGCTTTGGTTGCTGGAGGGCCAATAATCCCACCATCGATATATTGAGCCCCAGAGGATTCCACCTCACGCGCAACTAGTCGCGCTGTCTCGGGTGATATGGCATTAGCATCCAGGTATAGGCCCCTAAAACCAAGTGACGATACCTCAAATGCTACATCCAGAGCGGCAGCCGGTGGAACAACGGAAATAATTAATTTGCTGCGATTAACGAGACCGTTCAACCATCCAGTATCAACTAGATCGGCTACCGTTCTGGCGCGCTCTTTCGATTCAGGACTTCTGCCGTCGGAACACCACATTACTTCGTTGCCAGCTGCTATAAGTGATTCAGCGACAGATATACCCATGGCACCGGGATGGAGAATACCTATCGTATATTTGACGGATTCGACATCTGAGATCATATTTTTACTTTACCAACTGACTGCTGCTCCATCACCCCTACCATCAGATCCTCCCCATAAAACGTTAGAATTTCTATCTCTCATAATGATTTGTCCACGTCCGAATAGTCCGAGTCGCCGTGATCCGGTAGCAATATCCATATGGTGCCCTCTGCGGTTCAGTTCATGAATTGCTGGAATCGGGATACTGTCCTCGATTGAAACAACACCCCACGGAGGGTCTCGGTAAATAGAAAAACGGGGCTCGTCGAGGGCAGCTTGTGGGTTCATGTCGAAATCAATTAAATTGATCATCGTTTGGACGTGCCCCTGCGGCTGATGATACCCACCCATAACACCCATGCTCGCGAAGAGTTCGTTTGTATCGGAGTGTGTGATCAGTGCTGGAATTATCGTATGATATGGCCGTTTGTTTGGCTCTAGTTTGTTCGGGTGGTCGGGATCAAGTACAAAACCAGAACCTCTATTCTGAAGCGTAAAACCACATCCCATTGGAACTATCCCCGTCCCGAATCCTCCGTAATTACTGTTGATAAAAGAACAAGCGTTTCCTGCTCCGTCAACGACGCTCAGGTAGACGGTGTCAGACACATGCTCTGGTCCCTCATTTGGTGCAATACAGACAGCTGGATCTAATTCATCCCGAAGCTTCAAAGTATGTTCGTCAGAAAGTAATTCTTCTACCGGGACCTCATGGAAGTCGGGATCGGCGATGTGAGACTTGCCTTCTCGAAAAGCCAGGCGCACAGAGTCAATTAACAGATGTAGGAGGTCCGGTCCGCGACGATCAAATTCTCTAATGTCGAACGACTTGAGAATGTTAAGCGCGATAAGTGCTATTAGTCCTTGTCCATTCGGTGGATGTTCCCAAATTCGATAGTCACGATATTGAGTGGATATCGGATCTGGGAAACTAGACTCATGGGAACTGAGGTCTTCTTTAGTCAACCAACCGTTGAGTGGTTCTAAAACCTTAACAATATTTTCCCCCGCATAACCTTCGTAGAACGCCTTCGGGCCACCTTCGCCAAGATCTCGGAATATTCGAGCAAGATTTAGATTCGTCCAGAGTTCACCCGCACGAGGGGCCCGTCCGTTCAGTAAAACTTCGTCAGCGTGTGGACTGGCGCCTTTGAGCAGATCTTCGCTATCGACCCATAATTTTGAAATTACCGGGGTAACGGGGATTCCGTCCTCAGCCAGTGCGATGGCAGGCTTAAGAACATCGAGGAGTGGCATTGTACCGAACCTGGTAATCGTGTCTGCCCACCCCATCGCCGCGCCTGGGACAGTAACGCTATGAGCGGTAGTCGAGACTTCTCCGAAATCCTGAATCCCGAGGCTCTGCATTTCTGCGATTGTCTGAGCTCCCCCGCTGCGCCCACTGCCGTTTAAGCATCTGATATTTCTGGTATTGCTGTCGTAATATAGGGCGAAGCAGTCTCCACCAATTCCGGTGGAAGTTGGTTCAACGACATTGAGAGCAGCAGCGGTTGCGACGGCAGCATCTGCTGCGTTCCCACCATTCTGTAGGGTCTGTAGACCGGCCATAGCAGCAAGCGGGTGGCTTGTTGCTACCATACCTCGAGTTCCCAAGACAGGTGAACGTCGTGACTCGAAGTTCCAATTCTCGTTCATTAATTCATTTTCTTCCTGATATTCTTTGCTTAAGGATAAGCGGACAATGGAACTAAAACCTACATACTGGGTGAACGTCGACGCTGAGGTGCAGATCATCCACAGTGGGGA
>CAXGQC010000155.1:0-2414 GCA_964011795.1 uncultured bacterium
CTTATGTATGCCTATCCTGGTCGAGTGACAAAGCGACTAGCTTCAGTGATGTCGCGCGCACCAAATATAATTCCCTATGTTGACATGCCCCTGCAGCATGGTAGCGAAAACGTTCTAAAGAGAATGAAAAGGCCTTCTCTTAAAAAGGCGAATGAAAGCCTGAGTATTTTGAAGGAGGCAATGCCCTATATCTCTCTGCGTACTACCTTCATTGTAGGATTTCCAGGCGAGACTGACAGGGAGTTTGAAGAGCTGTTGGACTTCATCGAGAAGTGGCAGTTTAACCATGTTGGTGCCTTCAATTACTCACCTCAGGTGGGAACTCCAGCTACATCGTTGCCTGAGGCGACTGTTGATACTCAAGTAGCAACAGAGAGGTTTGGAGAAGTTATGACTCTTGCTCAGGAAATATCTCATCGGCACACAAAGGCACTGGTTGGGGAATCGATTGATGTGCTAATAGAAAGTGAAGAGCCTGGACAGAATGCGGACGGTGAATTCATATCGATCGGGCGCTCATACCGTGATGCGCCTGAGGTTGACGGATTAGTCTTTGTTAAAGGTGCGTACCATCAAGGTGACAAGATTTCAGCGGAGGTAAGTGGCGCATTGCCGTATGACGTATTTTGCAACTCGGGTCAATCGGGGTGATCCGGACCGGACGGGTCTTGCGCATGGCACACGAAGATCCTATACTTGTACGTTGAATAGCTGCGTGGGGCAAAACAACTGACGACAGGAAATCAAAACTCACAATTAATTTTCCGGCCGGGGAAAAGGTCAGGGATTCGTTGATGTGCCAGAGGCACATCCTTTGGAGTCTATAAAGACAAATTGTTGAGGATTTAAGTCTGTCACGAATGCTGAATGGCTGTTGATTGCCGTTACTGTGTTTTTTGAAAGTGCTCAGAGTGGACGGCAAAGAAAGGTACGAATTTGACTTCATCTTCCCAATCACAAAACAGTCAACATGGAGAAAGCAGCGAGGAGTCGAGTACCAGAAGAATTGTCACAACCAGACGTGCGTTACCTAGGCAGGAGAAGGTTTTTGGTTCTAAGAGGGAAGCCGAGAGCCTACCAGGTTTAATCGAGATGCCTCGTAAGTCATATGCGAGATTCTTGGGGACTGATTTCACGGTCCCTACGCCCGCGCCCGTGACCTTTGCTGAGGATGAAGTGTCTGGCCTTCAGGAACTCTTGGATGAAATGAATCCAATTCAGGACGCCGGTCAACGCGTTAAATTTTTTATAACAGATCCATTCTTCGACGAACCGGAGCGGACTGAGGAGGAATGTCGGGCCAACGATTTGACCTACCAAAGACGACTTGGTGCTAAGGCAGTACTGGAATTTGCAGACGGAGGCGGGGCTGAACAGCCAGTGTGGTTGGGGTTCATCCCGATGATGACTCCACATGGCACATTCCTTATAAACGGAGCTGAGAGAGTTGTTATTTCTCAGTTAGTACGATCTCCGGGTGTATATTTCTCGTCAGATGACGAAACGTCAGTGGAGCAGCCTCTCGCAGCGGCGAAGGTTATTCCGAACCGCGGAGCATGGCTCGAATTTGAAACGTCAGTACGAAATGGCGTCGGTGTGAAAGTTGATCGTAAAAAGCGAGTTCCTGTAACGGTACTCTTGCGAGCGATTGACTCAGAGGAATTACTTCCCCTTTCGAGTGAAGACAAGTCACGCTTGAAGAGGTTCGAGGATAATTTTGAGAAGGCGAAGGTTAGGCTCGAAGCCGCTGAAGCCCGTAATAAAGAGCTAGCTGGGATGAATAATCTCGAAGACGCCAGCGAACAACGTGCAGACGCTCAGCTTGAATTGTCAGACGCAACACACGCGTTAGAGGAAGCCGAACAAAACTTCAACAACAGACTCGAGCTAACGCTTGGCACTAATGATCGAGTTCATCGATTGCTTGGTCAGTTAGACTCAGGATCAGCGGTCAACTACTTGGACTTAACACTTTCAAAAGATAGTTCAACCGATCAATATTCGGGGTTAGTGGATTTCTATAAGGTAATGCGACCAGGTGATCCACCTACCGTGGATACTGCGAAGCTCCAGCTGGAAGCAATGTTTTTTGATCGCCGTGGATACGATCTTGGTCGGGTGGGGCGCCACAAGCTAAACGAAAGGCTTCAGATAGAAGAAGCCGGAACTCATAGAGAGCTAACTCGACAGGACATTCTAAAAATAATTGAACAACTGTGGGAATTGAATCACGGCCGGGGATACATTGACGATATTGATAATCTTGCGAACCGACGAGTGCGGCCAGTGGGCGAATTGGTGGCAAATCAGTTCCGAGTAGGATTGCGCCGGATGGAAAGAGTGGTTAGAGACCGCTTAATGATTGCGGACAGCGAGAAATTGCAAGAGATGTCTCCGGTACAGTTTGTTAATAG
>CAXGQC010000156.1:0-2412 GCA_964011795.1 uncultured bacterium
TTCGAATGGGAAACAAACATTCGCACCTGAGACAAGTTTCGTGGAGGCTCAGGTGGGGGCAAAAATATTACTCAGTCAGCTTGTTGTGGTGTTGATTGATCCGTGGGGTGAGTTAGTCCGAGAGCGTAAAAGCAGAGATTGCGAATTTGGTTAAACACTGGTGACTTGGTGGCCAGCCTAGTGGCACGCTAATTTGTTGGTTCTATATTTAAGAGTCGTAAGCCAATCCTCAGGTGGCTTACACACATCAACTCCACTGTCGCTGGGCACCTACATGTGATCGAGCCAAAAGCGAATTAGGCGTGTTCCAGATGCTACTAACTAATCACCAGGATAGTGTACCCGTGCTTTGCCCGAAGGAATCAACTTCTATACCCTGTTGCTGAAGCATACGTAAAAATAAATTACTCAACTCAGTATTGTTATCCCTGTTGTGCGCCACGTACGTTCCGTGATTAAAACCACCGCCTGCGAGCATAATGGGCAAATTGTGGGCATCATGCGAGTTCGCATTGCCAAGATTCGACCCGAACACGATCGATGTGAAATCGAGCAACCGTTGTCCCTGCTCCTGGGTAGACTTCATCTTCTGCAGCAAACCACCGATTCTAGAGACGATTCCTGACTCGATTATGCGCAGCTGGTCAATCTTATTTTCATCCTGCCCGTGATGCGACAAAATGTGGTGCTGTTCATTTACACCCTCGATTTGCAATCGCACATGGGGATCCTGAATCATCAAGGCCACAACCCGAGTAGAATCCGTTTGAAACATCAGCGGAATCATGTCCATTAATAACTGCAGCCTACCGAGAACATCTCCAGGATCTAGTTCTGCTGGGGCCTCTGATTCCACCTTCGGCTTGGGCCTGTCGATCCAATCTTCGAGCTCACCGATATTGCGTTCAGTCTCTCGCACCGAATCTAAATAGTCATCCAATAAGTGGTTATCATTTGCACTCAATCGGCGGCGAACTTTTCCGGTTTGCCCTTTGAGTTGATCCAGAATACTACGTCCTTCTGATAGCCGCCGTTTCTGTGCTTTGACCTCTTCGGGCTTCCCCTCCAGAAACATGCTGCCGAACACTTCAACGGGATCATGTTGCGCCGGTATCATTACTCCGCCAGAGGTATATGACTGGCTTTGAGAACGGTCGGATCCTAGAATCACTGAAGGAAAGCGAGTTGTATACCCAAAGTGATTTGCAATCACCTGATCTACGGAGATCCCATTCCTAAAGCCTGCGTTTCCTGGCTTCGGTGTCGAAGTCAACCAGGTCATCTCACTGTCATGAGCTTGCCTGCCCACCTGATTACTGTGTGACAAGCCTGAAAACAATGTGTAGTCACTTCGATGCTCTTTGAGCAAATCTAGGTAGAGTGTAGATTCATAGCCATTGCCGGTTGTCTTCGGCCAAAGTGAATCGGGATGGAGTCCCAACGCCGTGCAAACGAACACAGACCGACGAATCTGGTCTGGTTTCTTTCCAAACGCTGAATCCATGGATTCCATGACAGGCAGGGCCAATGAAATACCAGTAGCTTGCAATAAGGACCTTCGGTCAAGTTTCATCTGTTTGCACTACTTCTTCTTAAATATTTCACTTTGCACTACTGCGTGCAGGATATCTCGAACAGGGTAATCATTTTTCTTACTAAGCTCTATGATTTTCCTGACTTCTTCGCGATCAGCAAATTGAATCTGAGCACCGGTTGAGAATTCCATCAGGTTTGAGATGAAATTACCAAGGATAATATCCTTATCGTCCATTAAGTGTCTTTTAAATTCTTGTATCCCGTCAAATTCCTTGCCACTGGGTGTAACACCACTGGAGTCAACGACTAACTCCTCGCGTATGTCTCCATCAACTTGCAATCTATAACGATGTCGAAAGCGACCGACCGGATCAAAGCTCTCGAGTGCAAAACCAGGAGGATCGATCTCACGATGACACACATTACATGCAGTCACATCGCGATGTGCGGCAAGAATTTCTCGGATGGTCGATTTCCCTCGAATATCCGGCTCCACGGAGCCGACAGAAGGGGGTGGAGAAGGTGGCGGCGTCCCATAAAAATTCGTGAGTACAAAGTTGCCTCGAATCACAGGTGACGTTGATGAGCCATTTGCCGTTGTTTTTAAAATGGATGCGTGTGTTAAGATCCCACCCCGCGGGGAACCGTCGGGCAATTGCACTTTGCGGAAATGCTGTCCCAATACGTTAGGTATTTGGTAGTGTTGAGCCAGTCGTCGATTAACGAATACAAAATCGGAATCAATAAAGTTTGTGCCGCTTAGGTTTTCCTTGATCAAATACGAAAAGAATAGCTCTGACTCTTTGAGTAAAACAGAACCGAGCAGTTCATCGTACTCCCAATAAAGCCTTTGATCAGGTTGGTTGGCATTGATCT
>CAXGQC010000157.1:0-2363 GCA_964011795.1 uncultured bacterium
CAGCAGAGTGTTCCTGAAGTAGTGCTTGCATAGTGATTCCCAGGCCAGAGGATGCTCGTTCGATAAGAGGAGCAATCAAATCGATTGCTCTCAGCGCTTTATCCTTCCATTGCTTTTGTCTGAAATATCCTGAGAGAACAATTGCTAATAGTGCTGCTGCGCCGTTTGGTGCTGGAATTGCCGCATCGTATATTGACTTCGGTCTAATGATCAGTGGCTCATCGTCTTTTGCGGTGTCATAGTAACCTCCTGACGTGTCATCCTCGAAGTTGTCCAAGATGACGTCGAGTAGCTCCGAGGCCCAGGAGAGGTACGATTCATTTCCCGTCGCCTTGTAGAGATCGATAAGTCCGAGCCCAAGATAAGAATAGTCTTCAAGCATACCGGGAATTTTCGCCTGTTCGTTGGCATAAACATGTTTCAATTTCGGTGTCTCATTATTCTTGGTATCTGACCATAGATGTGAGCGAATGAACTTGGCGGTATGTTCCGCAAGTTCAATGTAGGTGGAGTTGCGCAATACCCTTCCTGCCTCTGCTAATGCTCCGATTAGTAGACCGTTCCAAGAGGTGAGTATTTTTCGATCGGTCCCTGGGGGGATTCGCACGTTCCGATGAGCCAATAACACTTTTTTTATGTCCTCAATTTTTCCGGGTAGCTCTTGTACATCTGTGTTGGTCACCATGGAAATTTCCTCTAGTGAGGACCCTCTGGTGAGTACACAAAGCCCTTCTAGGTCAGGATTATGCGGGTCTCTGAAGTTCCCATCAGAATCAACACCGAAAGTTGCTAGTGCAATGAGTAATTCTTCCTCCGTCAATAAATCGGATAACTCTTCAGATGTCCATACAAAATATTTCCCTTCGATCCCCTCACTATCGGCATCCTGGGCCGAGAAAAAAGCTATCTGGTCACTGTCGGCCTGGAATTTCATCTCTCTTGATAACCAGTCGATTGCTTCAGTAATTGAACTTTCGAATAATCGTTTTTGAGTTGGATTGGCCGCACACTGGCTCGCGTGGGTGAGAACACGTATCAAGGCTGCGTTGTCATATAGCATTTTTTCAAAGTGTGGAACAGTCCAGGTACGGTCCACTGAATAGCGAGCGAATCCACCGCCGAGTTGGTCGCGGATTCCGCCAGACACTATTTTTTCGAGTGTAAATAGTGCCATATGCTTTGCGTCATCGGCTAGTTCTCTGCCTGTTGAGCCATACATGAGAAGAAACTCTAGATTTGATGGATTAGGGAACTTTGGAGCGCTACCGAAGCCTCCCCATTGATCGTCAAAGCTATTTTTCATATTTTGAACAACTGTGGTGAGTGCAGTATTAGATATCCCAGTGCTTCCTTCGGAAGAAATATTGCTCGCTGAGCGAAGTTTTTCAGTCAAGTCTGCCGCATAGTTCACAAGTTCTCCGGAGCGCTGCTTCCATGCTTCATCAATTGACGCCAGAAGACGGCCGAATCCAGGCCTCCCATGTCCGTCTTCTGGAGGGAAATACGTACCCGCAAAAAATGGTTTTAAGTCATGAGTCAGGAATACAGTCATCGGCCAGCCACCCTGACCAGTGAGTGCTTGGGTGAAGGACATGTATACCGAATCGATATCTGGCCGCTCTTCACGATCGACCTTGATTGAAACGAAGGATTCGTTCATCTGGGCAGCAATTGCCTCATTTTCAAAGGATTCGTGCGCCATAACGTGGCACCAGTGGCAGGTGGAGTAACCGATAGAGAGGAGTATGGGTTTATTTTCTTGGCGAGCTTTTGCAAACGCTTCGTCACCCCATGGGAACCAATCCACGGGATTATCGGCATGTTGGAGTAGGTACGGACTGGTCTCATCACTTAATTGATTCACAATAAACCCTGCTTGGAACTGTTGAGCTGGATACAATTACACCATTGTAGAATGGAATTGGAAATTAATTCACTATGAATATAATTGTTCGACCGGCTGTTATTGAGGATGCAGATCTGATCGTCTATTTTGTGAAACAGCTTGCCATTTTTGAGAAACATGACCCAACTCTCGTTCGATTAACTTCTGAAAGAGTCAGAGCCGATGGATTCTCCGCTAATCCGCGGTTCAGTGTGTTGATCGCAGAGTCTGATTTGGGTCATCCGGTTGGTTTTGCTCTGTTTTTTAGCAAATATTCAACTTGGGAGGCAGTGTCAGGTCTCTACATCGAGGAACTCTATGTGGAAGAGGAATATCGTGGAATGAATATTGGCGAGCAATTGGTCAGTGCGGTGTGTCAGATTGCCGTTGCACAAGACTCGGCAAGAGTCGAGCTGTCAGTGCTTGATTGGAACCCTGCACGAGGTTTCTATGAGAAGTTAGGAATGGTGTATGAGTC
>CAXGQC010000158.1:0-2344 GCA_964011795.1 uncultured bacterium
GGGCTCTACCGCGTGCTACTGGACGGAGAATCAGTTTCTGCCATGAGCGTTACAGCTGGAAGGCCGGGACTAGATGTCCTAGGTGGGTCGACAGCGCTAGCAGGAGCTGAAATAGAGCTAGTTGGGCTAATGGCCCGAGAAAGCAAGTTGAGGCGTGCTCTAGATGAGATTGATTCTCAATATGACTATATTTTGATGGACTGCCCCCCTGCTCTTGGTTTATTAACCATTAACTCACTTGTTGCTGCTGACTATGTCGTGATTCCTTTGCAATGCGAATACTTTGCTTTAGAGGGGTTGAGCTCACTGGAGCAAACTATTGACTTAGTGCGAAGTAGCCTCAATCCAAGTCTGGATATTTTGGGTATTGCACTGACAATGTATGACGCTCGGGCTAATTTATCAGCAGAGGTGGTGGCAGAAATCAAGTCCCATTATCCGCAAACTCTGGATACGGTCGTGCCACGCTCGGTTCGTTTGGCTGAGGCACCGAGTCACGTGATGACGATCAACGAATATGCTCCGGGATCACCGGGTGCGATTGCATATATGGATTTGGCTAAGGAGGTTCATCGGCGCCTAGCAGAAATGGGCTGATGAGTGCCTCAAGCTCGGAAGGAGGAGTTGGAGATGAGTGGTACACCTCGACTGGGGCGTGGTTTAGATGCGTTGTTCAACGAGGGGGCTCGGGGAAGTGGTGTTGGGACACAGAGCGGATTGATGCTTGAGGTGTCAGCGATACAGCCAGACCCTAATCAGCCTCGAAAGAATTTTCGGCCGGAGGCAATGGATGAACTTGTGGAATCCATCAGAGTTCATGGGGTATTGCAACCAATTCTGGTGTCTAAGAAGGATGGATCTGAGGGCTACACGATAGTTGCCGGTGAACGACGTTGGCGAGCAGCGCAGAGCATAGGTCTTCAGCAAATCCCAGCCGTCGTGAGAGACACGGATTCCACGAGTCGCATGCTTTTAGCACTAGTGGAGAATTTACAGCGGTCTGACCTGGGAATTCTGGAAGAAGCCGCGGCGTATGACCAGCTGCAGAACGAGTTTGGGCTTACGCAACAAGAGATTGGACGCCGTGTAGGGCGATCGAGAAGCGCTGTTGCGAATACACTGCGCCTTTTAGATCTACCTTCTGCGGTAATGGAGTTGGTGAGGAGTGGTGATATTAGCGCTGGACACGCGCGTGCACTACTTCAGCTCCAGAACTATGATCGGCAAATCGAGATAGCAACACTGATCACGGATGATGGGCTCAGTGTGCGTGATGTTGAGCGGCTGATTGCCAAAGAGAGTAACTCAAAACCAAAGAGACGGACGCAGCTACCGGCAGATTCTGAGAGTAGTCGTCTAGAGGAGGCAATCCAACAGAAGTTGGGAACTCGTGTGACACTTAAGCGGAATAGCAACGGGCAAGGCCAGATGATTATACATTTCTATTCAGACGACGAGCTGACAGGGATCATTGAGAACATTATCCCTGGTGGTGATTTTTAGGATAGGCAGTAAGGGGACCAGTAGATGAACGATATAGTGTTTTCACGTGACGTCGGGCGCACCTTGGAGTCACTTGGGCTGGAACTTCCGAAGGTAAGTCCGCCACTGGCTTTGTATGTACCGGTCAGGAAGTCGGGGCGGTATCTGTACGTATCAGGGCAGATAGCTCAGAAGGATGGTTCCTTAGTCTATCCAGGTCAGGTTGGATCGGTGGTGTCCGTAGAAGAGGCAATTGAGGCTGCAGCTGAGTGTGCAATTAACGCACTGGCCCATGTGGCTGCTATGAGAGGCTCTTTGGACGGACTGCGTGTTGTGAAATTGACAGGCTTCGTGGCCGCGAGTTCTGACTTCAAAGGTCAGGCTAAGGTAATTGATGGGGCCAGTCAGGTTCTCATAGATATCCTTGGAGAGTCTGCTGGTATGGGCGCGCGAGCAGCATTAGGTGTGTCATCTCTTCCCCTTGGGGCAAGTGTAGAAGTTGAACTAGTACTGGAAGCAGACGACAACTAGAG
Source organism: uncultured bacterium (assembly GCA_964011795.1). Taxonomy (GTDB): domain Bacteria; phylum Chloroflexota; class Dehalococcoidia; order UBA2979; family UBA2979; genus UBA2979. The sequence goes on from CAXGQC010000158.1 coordinate 2,016, forward strand.
ATACTGTCTTTAAGATGAGAGAAAGTTCCTAGATTGGGAGGCGGACTTCAAATGGCACGTATCGATTTTGTGACCGGGGCTCCCGAGAAATATTCTGGACTCGTGGATCAGATTGAGCAAGCTCGATCTTCTCTGAGGGTTGTTGTGGTACAGGAGACGGAGGCGAATATGAGACTCCATGCTGACTCCGAAGACTGGTCGGCCAAGCGAACTCTTGCGCATCTGGGTGTTTATTTGAGACTTAATTCAGTGTTCATCAGGCGAATTGCCACGATGAGCGATCCTGAACGCCAGCCTATTGATGAGGAAAAGGCAATAGAGGAATCAAG
>CAXGQC010000159.1:0-2333 GCA_964011795.1 uncultured bacterium
TGAGGAGGCGCAGAGAGAAATTGAGCGATAAATTTTTCTGGAATATGCCCCTCAAAGTAATAGCCATCCTTGTGCACCGCGGTATGACAGGATCGCCATTCGTTCTTCAATCCAAATTCGTCCTTCAGTTTTTGTATATTAGTTGGGTGATGAAAGGCTGTTGAATATCCGTTGTCGTTCATGTGCTCTATCCATCCGTTACAACAACCACACGTAGGCTCTTTGTATACATTGAGCACAACGTCTTCGATGGATTGAGCGTTTGCAAAAGAGCTGGTGACGCCCACGAATAAGCCAGCAATAAGACTGTTAAATGCTTTAAACTTCATCTTCATCTCCGATTATCAGCTTCAACTACACGAGGAACTGTAAATGATTTTGCCTACGGTTTCACTAATTTCTGGCCTCCTACCTATGGGATTTCTCCGCTGGTATTTAAGCGAATGCGATAAAGACCAGTACGCGCAGTCATATACAAGGTCGATCCATCGTCACCCCAGGCAACGTTAGCGGGTACTTCGCTTGGTTTGATTGTTCCAAGGTGTGTCCCATCCGGGTCAAAAATCCACACACCTCCGGGGCCTGTAGCGAAAATATTACCTTCAATATCTACCTTCATACCATCAGCTGCACCTTCGCCTGTCTGATCATTCACATCATAAAATACACGAGGATTTCCTATGATTCCGTGAATAACGGTATACGCATACCAAACTTTATTTTCCGCATCCGAATTAGCTACGTACAACGTCTCCTCATCCGGAGAAAAAACAATCCCATTTGGTCGAGTCTGGTTTCGCTCGAGTAGCTGAATTTCCCCTTCGGGACTTAACCGATAAATACCGTTGTAATCGAGTTCTCTTGCTGGATCATTCTCGAGTCCCGCCAATCCATAGGGAGGGTCAGTGAAATACAACCAACCGTTTGTATGCCAAGCGACATCGTTTGGGCTATTCAGCCGGTTGCCTCGATAGTTGCCAGCTAATGTTGTCCTTTCACCGTTGGCTTCAAGACGTGAAACCCGCCTATAGCCATGCTCCATTAGTATTAGGTGACCTTCACTATCTAATGTAAGGCCGTTAGAGCCGACTGATGGATGATCTGTTTCTTCGGCAAAAACTGGTTGGATAAAAACATTTACACCTTCATCTTCACTCCAAGAGTAGATAGTGTTGTCGCGTACATCACTAAAATAGAGCAGATTTTTACGTTTATCCCACACTGGGCCTTCTGTGAAGGTAAAGCCACCGGCTAGCTTTTGGATGTTGGCATCTGCGGGTACTAATGTATCGAGCCTCGGGTCAAGACGCTCAATACTCCCCGCATTATCAATAATTTCCGACTCTGCAGCTTCATCGCTACTGCAGCCGACAATGGATAGTGCACATACTAAAATAGTAAATTTCTCAATTATAATTCTCATACTAGACTCCAAATTACTGAATAAGGCCATCCCATATGTCATACATTCTTTGAACAGCTTCTAAGTTTGCTCCTAGCTGACGAACACCAAGAGTTTGTTCGTGTTGTCGAAGGTCTGCGCGCGCGGAAGCCTCTTCTGCAGAATAACCCAGATCTTTGAGCCGTCTAATTTCCTCAGTTAAATCTGTGTAGTAGGCTTGAACAAAAGATATCCGCTCGATGTCAGTGATCCTTGGCCCATGTCCAGGCAAGATTAGTTCAATATCCAGTCCTTTAAGACCTTGGAGTGTATCTGCCCATTCCGTGACGTAACCATCACCCATATAAGAGATTCCTCCGAGCATCATATCTCCAGTGAAAACAATTTTTTCGTCTGGCAGATAGATTGCTAAGTCACCACCAGTATGAGCTCGACCAAAGTAGTGTAACTGGATTTCTCTGCCCCCCCGATACAGAGTCATCTTATCTCGCAAGGTCTGCGTGGGTGGCGTGAATACTATCTCTGATTGTGCTTCCACATGACGCTTCCAGTAGTCTAATTGGTTTTGGATTTGGCGTCTCTCATCAGAATCTGTCACGTTAGTTAGTTCATTCTCGAGTCGCGCTACCGTGCTATCGAACCGGCGAAGTGAGGATTGATAAGTGTGTTCATTTTCTGGATCACCGGTCAATTTATCGTAGGTAACTTGGTGACCTATTATTTCCAAATCTTCGCCAAAGGCAGGAGTTCCATTCGAATGATCATAATGAAAGTGGGAATTTATCATGGTGGTTACGGGTTTATCACTCACGATTCGTATCGAATCCAAAAGTGCTCTTCCTGCAGCGGGGGTAATATGAGAGTCGACAATCACGATGTCTTCATCTCGCTCAATAATGAGCGCATTGCTCATCGTGTAAATGTCACCCGT
>CAXGQC010000160.1:0-2320 GCA_964011795.1 uncultured bacterium
GTGATGCTCATCGCCGCTTTCTCTTATCGTATACCTGCCGAAGGCTGGAAACCTGAAGGATGGACCGAGGCAAAAGATGAAAAACGGGGAACTCTGATCTCGAGCCACAATGTCCATCTTGATGAGGCATTAAAGACCCGTCAATTCTATCAGCTATGGATAGTTCTGTGCTTTAACGTTACTGCTGGAATAGGAGTCTTAGGGGTAGCTCGTACGATGATAACTGAAATTTTTGGTTCATCCCTACCCCAGATTGTAGATACCGCTTTTGCGGCGACTTATGTGGTTATGATTAGCGCGTTCAATATGGTTGGGAGGTTTATCTGGGCCAGCGCGTCTGATTATATAGGTAGGAGGAATACCTACTGGATATTTTTCTTGCTCGGCATTGTTCTGTATCTATCCATACCATTCTCAGCACAGCAAGTTAGCGCAAGCCCGTCGGTTATATGGTTAGTATATTTCTATGCAGCGACCATGATTATTTTCACAATGTACGGTGGTGGTTTTGCCACCATACCAGCATATCTGGCTGATATTTTCGGAACGAAATACGTTGGCGGGATTCACGGCAGACTTCTTACTGCCTGGAGTACAGCCGGGGTTCTCGGCCCATTAGCCATCACTTCACTTCGCCAAAACTCAGTGAACACAGCAATTAACGATTTAGTCTCTCGAGTTGACCCTTCGGCATTCCAGGCACAATTTGGAGCTGGAATTGATCAAATAGAGGCACTAGTGGCATCGAATACGGTTAATATCGCTCGTTTGATGGAAATTGCACCACCTGGCACTCCTGACCCTACTAGCGGCCTATATAACTCGACAATGCTGCTCATGGCAGCTCTTCTCGCAATTGCCTTGGTAAGCAACGCACTCATGCGACCCGTCGATCCCAAGCATCATTTGAATGAATGAGTTAACCGTCTTATTTGTCTAAAAGGTCCGAAATTTCGCCATCTTTTGGAAATCTTCCTGACTGGTGCTTTGAAAAAACAGTTTTACCGTTTAGTTTTACGTCAAATATACCTCCTGACCCAGGCGTCAATTTAGGAACTATGCCAGTCACGGTTATTACCTCTTCCGACACACGGTCGGCATCTGGTCTGTAATTTCACGCCGTACAAAAGATAATTTCAATGTCCATCTTCTTCACTCTCCCCCAAGATAACTCCTTATGAACCTGACAGTTGTTGGATAAATGTAATACTGAACTTACTGTTCATTTTTATGTAATATTTTTATGTAATATTTTTATGTAATATTGAGCGATGAAACTATAGCCTTTTATATTGGAAGCTGTCTATGCGAGACAAAAAGAATAAGACTATCTGGCCAGTTTGCCTAATGCTGTCTTTAGCCGCTCCTATTTTTGCCCAAGAGTCCGCTGAGACTTGGTATAAAGAAGGAAGAGAAGTTGTCGAACGCAATCTTTCATACCGATACCCTGATATCGAGGTTCCATTTGCTAAAAACGTGATCCTTTTTGTCGGAGATGGAATGGGTGTTTCAACTGTCACTGCAGCCAGGATATTAGAAGGCCAACTCAACGGTAATTACGGTGAGGAAAATGAGCTTTTCTTTGAAACTTTTCCGAACGTTGCTCTCTCAAAAACATACAATACCGATTCACAAGTCCCCGACTCAGCAGGAACAATGTCCGCAATGGTCACCGGAATAAAAACTGATCGCGGAGTGTTAAGTGTTAATCAAAAAGTAACAAGGAGCAACTGTAACTCCTCTCTTGGAAATGAAGTGCCTACCTTCCTGGAAATAGCCGAGCAAAAAGGCATGTCAACAGGGATAGTCAGTACGGCCAGGATTACTCATGCAACACCCGCAGCTAATTATGCACACTCCGTCGAACGCGATCACGAGAATGATCGCAATTCTGAACGACTGACCGATCCGACTAATTGCAAGGACATCGCAACGCAGCTGATTGAATTTAGCTCAAATTTCCCTGACAGTGATGGACTAGAGGTAGCACTAGGTGGAGGTAGACGGAATTTCTTAAAGAGGATCGAGGGAGCTGACCCTGAAACCGGCAACCAAGGCGAGCGACTTGATGGTCGCGACTTGACTCAAGACTGGGTCGATACGCATGAGAATAGCGCATATGTCTGGAACAAAGAAGGCTTTGATAATATAGATATTGATGCAACAGATCACCTTCTCGGTTTGTTTCAGCCGTCCCACATGCAATATGCCTATGACAATCAATCAGACATAGGGGGTGAGCCGACCCTAAGCGAGATGACTTCAAAGGCCATTGACTTACTTAGTAAAAATGACAAAGGATTCTATTTGAATGTTGAAG
>CAXGQC010000161.1:0-2301 GCA_964011795.1 uncultured bacterium
TTGAACCCGACTCTTTTCCAGAAACGGCATTCCTTCGTCCAGACTTTAGCGAAAATTCCCTTCCTGATTTAATCACTGATCTTAAATCAGAGGATCTATATCTAGAGGGGCCTGCCATTCCAGCCGATGCGAAACAGATTGGACTTTGGTTGAAGTTTACCGATTTGGCTGGCCGTATAAACGTGAATACTGTCCTTGCTGACGCAAATGGAAGACTCAGTCATTTCTCCATGGGTGCTGTACGCCCTGGTGATGCTAGTACTAATGAATGGGTGCTCTTTACCGCTGATGTTACTGAACCTGCAGACAAGTTCGGCAAAACCAAGGTTGCCGAGCTCCCTTTCGAATTACGTGGCGTGAGCTTCACTGCTTCAAGTCGTCTTACGGCCCAGCAGGCCAGCATAAAAATCGGGCCTTTGATCTATACAGCTTCAGAGTCACCACCACCCGCCCCTGAGGGCCTCAACCCAGATGAACCTTCAAACAATAACTTCAGCTGGTATTTTGGACTCGATGGAGGACCCAGAGGCCATAAGGAGTGGAGCGATTCCGAATTAATTCACGATTTCACTACTGGGGGGTTCCGGCCGTTGTCCGGCGCACGTTCAACGAGTGGGAACGACTCTTTACTTTTAAAAATTGATGCGCCGGAAGGATACGAGAAGAGTACCGAGTTGCGATGGATATCAGGGGGCGGCTATCGTCGCCTGCATGGGCTTATGCTTGACGTCGACACGGGTGACTTGACGATCTATCTCGATGCAACGACTGCTGAAACTCTTGATCTAACCCTTGGCCAACGCCTTGCGCTGGCTACATCCTCTCGGTGGACTACAGTTCGATACGGAGGCAATTTTGACTATCTCCCCTCGTACGAACACAATTCAACGTCGGGTTTTGCGCTTGTAAATGGCCGGCGCCTGGAATCAGCGGTGAACATAGCATTGCCCGATAATTCGATATCGTACAATGAATTATGGCTGGATCTCCCCGATGAATCCAGTGATATTAGTTGGCTCGATGAGTCAACTTTAAGACAGCTATTAGTAGCCTCAGTCATTCGGGATGAACAGCAGGATGACCCGCTTATCGCGGCTGGATGGTCAGGGATTCTAGCTATTAGTTTTGGATCGGTACTCCTCTTATCCGCGATAGGCTTCATGGTCTACTCATATCTGAATGCTCAACAGCGCAGTCTCGAATTCGCAATCATGCGAACGTTAGGCTTCTCAAAAATGCAGGTGTTCTCACTGGTGTTATTCGAACACCTTTTTGTCGTGTTGGCTGGATTAGGTTTGGGGACTGGAGTCGGATTATTTATCGGTCGATTCATGATGACTTTTCTTTCTAACGATGAGTTCGGTAACCCTGTCTCACCCAACTTCATCCTAGAAGTTTCGTGGTCCGAGGTAGCTGTTGTATGGGGTATATTAAGTTTGGTGTTTATAGCAACAGTAACCGCGGTAGTAGCCCTTTACTTCCGACTGGCCATCCATAAAGCTTTGCGGATAGGGGACGCCTGATGCCTGAAAATTATATATATGCTGAAGAATTATTCAAGATCTATAAAACAGACGAACTTGAAGTCGTAGCACTAAGAGGCCTTGACCTGCAGGTAGTCAAGGGCGAGATGATGGCAATTGTTGGGGCTTCTGGCTCTGGAAAATCTACATTTTTGAATATTCTAGCTGGTCTCGATACGCCGTCGGCTGGGCAAATTACAGTTGGGAATCGTGACCTGCTGCGAATGAAGGATGAAGACTTAGTAGATTACCGGCGGCGAGAGGTAGGCTTCATATGGCAGCAAACTGGCCGCAATCTAATCCCTTATCTGACCGCACTCCAAAATATCGAGGCCCCTATGATCCTCGAGGGCGTGAAGAGGCGGATCGCTAAAGCCCGAGCGCAGGAACTGCTCACTGCAGTCGGCCTAAGTGACAAAGCTCGGCGGCGACCGAACGAGTTGTCTGGAGGGGAACAGCAACGAGTCGCGATAGGTGTCGCTCTCGCCAACGAGCCCCCTCTTCTCCTGGCGGATGAACCCACTGGAGAGCTAGACAGTGCCACGGCTGATGAAGTATTCAGAGTCCTTCGCGAGATAAATCGATCTACGGAGGTCACTGTAGTGATCGTCACTCATGACAGGGAAATTACAAGCCGAGTTGATCGTGTAGTCGCGATGCGTGATGGTAAGGCCAGTACAGAACTGGTGCGTAATTCGGAATCTAGTGGCGTTGACGAGCTTGCTGTAGTTGATAGAAGTGGGAGACTGCAGATACCGCGAGAATATTTGGACGAAGC
>CAXGQC010000162.1:0-2265 GCA_964011795.1 uncultured bacterium
CTTGCGCACGTTTTGCGAGTGATGATTCAATTTCGAGACCGGTTCCATCGCCTCTCGCGTGGAGGATTCGAGGCTCTGAATGAGCACCCTCTCTGCCAAGACTGACCATACCGTTGTTCGAGTCAAACTGTACACCAAATCTACTTAAATCATTTATTCGTGAAGCGGCTTCGAAGCACAGGATGTGTGCTGCTTCCTCATTCACAAGACCATTTCCCGCTGCGATAGTGTCCTGCAGGTGTTTCTGGGGACTGTCCCCAGCGCCAACAGCAGCAGCAATGCCACCCTGAGCATACTTTGTTGACGCCTCGTCGATATTTGATTTCGTGATTAATAGGACTTTCAGCCCTGCCTCATTAGCCCGGATGCTGGCGTAGAGTCCAGCGATCCCAGAACCGACAACAATGAGATCATACATTTTTAGTCCGAACTAACCGTTTACGCTGTTAATGCAAGAGACGGAATTACTTATTTCATTGCAAGCATACGATTCAGGGCAACACGAGCAAAAGACTGAGTCTCCTGATCGACGGTGATGACGTTACGAACATCACCGTCCAGTAATCCCTCTAGCACCCATGCCAAATACGCTGGATGGACCCGATACATGGTTGAGCAGGGGCATACGACCGGGTCTAGGCAAAAAACAGTTTTATCAGGATTTTCCTTGGCTAAGCGTGATACTAGATTAATCTCAGTTCCGACTCCAATGATCGATCCCGGATCAGCATTTTTTACATACTCCGCAATGAAAGCGGTAGAGCCATTGGCATCGGCAGTCTGTACAACGTCGTACCTACACTCAGGGTGGACCACGATTTTGACGCTTGGAAATTCTTCGCGCGCATCTTCTATCTGTTTTAGAGTGAATCGCTGATGCACCGAGCAGTGACCCTGCCAGAGGATTATTTTGGACTCTTTCAAAGCAGTTTGATCGATTCCACCTAGTGAACCAGTTGGAAGGCGCCAGTTCCACAACACCATGTCTTCCAACTGGATCCCCAAATTGTGGCCTGTGTTTCTTCCTAGATGCTGATCAGGGAAGAACAGAACTTTTTTACCTTGTTCAAAGGCCCAAGTCAGAACTTTTTCTGCGTTTGATGAAGTGCAGACTATTCCATTATGTTTGCCACAGAAAGCTTTCAAGCTTGCAGTGGAATTCATATACGTGACCGGTATTATGTCGCTCGTTTGACCCAAGAGAGTCTCAAGTTCATGCCATGCGTTGATCACATCCTCTTCACGAGCCATGTCAGCCATGGAGCAGCCAGCTTCTATGTTTGGAAGGATGACCTGTTGATGGTCTGCTGAGAGCACATCGGCTGCCTCCGCCATGAAGTGCACTCCACAAAAGACTATATATTTAGAATCTTGTCGTTTTGCCGCGTATTCTGCCAGCGCAAAAGAGTCACCAATGTCGTCAGCAAACTGAATTATGTCCTCTCGCTGATAATGGTGGCCGAGTACAGTTACTTCTGACCCTAATTTAGCCCGAGCAGCCTCGATTCGTTCAGTAAGCGTTGCAGAATCCAATTTCCAGTAAGATTCGGGGATTTCAGCTTGCCAAGCTGGAAAAGATACTTCCTCAGCGAGCGGCAGAGTTTCTAAATTGAGATCAGTTTCGCATTGCAGTTGCGATACTGGGTAGTATGGGTTTGGTTTCGCGACCATTGGCATATTTCTTGTACCTATTTCATCTTTGTGTATCTTGTACACAAAGTAACTGAGTAAGTAGGTTAAAAGCTCAACTCTCGCCTGTCAAGTGTTATTGTGCATGGACTGGTGCGATATCAGCGATCTTAGCCATGAGTTCTAACGCCTCGGTTTCTTTGGTATTTACGGTGAGTCCCGTAATGCCTGAATCCGCCCAGACCTTGAAGCGTTCCTTGATCCGTTCCTTAGATCCAACTAATGATCCTTCATCACAATACTCGTCAGGAATTTCTTCAAGTGCTTCGGCTTTTCGACCTGCAAGATATAACTCTTGGATTCGTTCTGCCGTTTCACCGTATCCCCGAGCGATCATTTGTTGTTTATGAAAATTCATATCTTTGTGTCCCATGCCTCCAACGTACAGAGCTATTCCGGGCTTCATAGCTCTAAACGCAGTTCGTACATCATCGGTGACATTGACGGTGACACTGGCCTGAAATTCGAACGAATTCCACCATTTACCGCTAGTCTCGCTGCCACCCGCTCTTCGGAAGCCTTCTTCAATCTGCGATCTGTATTCGGGCATCCGATTGGGTACAAATCCTAGTGGAA
>CAXGQC010000163.1:0-2217 GCA_964011795.1 uncultured bacterium
TTTTCTCAGGCCGATATCATTCTCGAGCGTGTGTACGAGACCGCGATGAGCCATCAGGGATATATCGAGCCACATAATGCTACGGCGGTATGGAATCACGACGGGAAAATAACTATCTGGACCAGCACTCAGGGTGCCTTCGGGATCAGGCAGAACGTCAGCCGCATTCTGGACGTCAGCTTGGGTGACCTCCGAGTGGTGCCTGCTGAAATAGGTGGAGGGTTTGGTGGAAAAAATGTCGTCTATCTAGAACCACTAGCGGCCCTGCTTTCAAAAAAATCCGGCCGCCCTGTTCAAATGACAATGAGTCGGACCGAAGTCTTGGAAGCGACAGGCCCTACCTCTGGAACCCGATCTTTTGTGAAAATTGGTGCTACCAAGGATGGAAAACTAGTAGCTGCTGACATACGACTGGAGTACGAAGCCGGAGCCTATCCAGGATCGCCGGTAGCAGGGGGTGCGCGATGCGCCCTAGGGCCGTACCTCGTACCGCACCAACGGATTATCGGTCTTGATATTGTGTTGAACCGACCAAAAACTGCAGCATATCGAGCTCCTGGCGCACCAGCATCGGAATTTGCTGTTGAGGCTCTGCTGGATGAGCTTGCTGAGCAGCTTGATATTGATCCAATGGAACTGAGGGATATTAATGCTGCCCAAGAAGGTGACCGTCGAAGCGACGGTGCCACACATGGTTCGCTAGCAGCTCGAGAGGTGATTACGGCGACAAGTCAGCACCCTCATTATCGCTCCGAGATATCGGATCAGGATGTTGGTCGCGGAGTCGCGATGGGGTTTTGGCAGAATGGAGGCGGGGAGTCCAGTGCCTACGCCAATGTCCATGAAGATGGCAAAGTAACTTTAGTGACGGGGTCAGTAGATATTGGGGGTCAGCGAGCGGCACTAGCGATGCAATTTGCTGACACAATGGGAATCGCGTATGAGGATATTAATTCTTTGGTAGGAGACACCGATACTATCGGGTACACCGGAAATACAGGTGGAAGCCGCACAACATTTGCTACTGGATGGGCGGTGTATGAGGCAGCACTGGATATCAGGAAACAGCTCGAGGAGCGGGTGGCTAAGATATGGAATTTGGATCCTAGTGTGGTGCATTATGACGCTACTGATGCTTCCCTGCACGGTCCTGATGGGCAAATCATGAGCTTTCGGGAGGCCGCTTCAAAGCTTCCTGCGACAGGTGGAATGGTTCAGGGACGGGCAGATCTAGTCTCCACAAATGTCGGGAAGATAGGAGCATGTTTCGGAGCACATATTGCCGATGTCCATGTAGATCGAGATACCGGGAAAGTGACCGTGCTTAGATATACCGCCATACAGGATGTCGGAAAAGCCATCCATCCATATTACGTGGAGGGGCAGATTCAGGGTGGTGCGGTTCAGGGAATCGGAATGGCCCTCAATGAAGAATATGTGTATGACGAGAATGGGATCATGTCTAACTCCTCATTCCTTGATTACCGTATGCCAGTTGCGAATGACTTACCTCCGATTGATACGGTCCTAGTCGAAGTTCCTAATCCGGGTCACCCGTTTGGTGTGCGAGGAGTCGGCGAGGTACCTATTGTTCCCCCGTTGGCTGCTATAGCAAATGCTATATACGATGCTGTTGGAGTGAGAATAAACAAATTACCAGCCAACCCAGAGTCTCTACTTCGAGAGCTCGGCGACTCGTAGCTTCTGAGTGTGCGAAGCAGTATGCCTATCCTGCACGTGCCCAACTCGCTGCTGCAGCTCGCCGATGGGGAGACAAAATTCATCCTGCGGGGAGAAACTCTGAGGGAAGTTTTTGACGATCTGATTAAGGTCTGTCCAAAGCTAGCTGCTGCAATAATCACGCCGGATGGACTCAGGACCGAGCTTGCAGTGGCTTTGGATGGGTCAATTCTCGATTCAACTGGTTTACTTGAGTCTGTTAAAGAAGATGCGGAGATATATTTGGTACCACCTATCGGAGGGGGTTAGTCAGAGTGGCTACTAACAGACATGGAGGCCTCAGACTGTTATTCTCTGCCGAGCCTTAAGTAAACACACTGGATAGGGGCCGTATATGTCATCTGAAAGCGAAGGTTCTGTTTTGATTGCCGAGGGTATCGAGATTCGGGGCGAGATTCGAGAGGACTGGGAGCAAATTCTCTCGGTAGAAGCGTTGCAGTTTGTAGCTGCTCTGCATCGCGAATTTAATCAGACGCG
>CAXGQC010000164.1:0-2176 GCA_964011795.1 uncultured bacterium
CATGAAATTTCCCAGTAGTATCCATAAGGGACTCCCAGTTAAGGTGGGCGGCCCCGGGGATGCGTCCTTGGCGTGGTGCTGGATGGTCGCCAGGGAGCCCTGTATATTCTTCGATTGACCTGCAATCAAGTATTTGTTCTGTAATAGTTGAGTTTTTGATACTGCTAAGGAGATCTTCTTTTCCAGCGATCAAAGATTCATCGGGATCTAGGAGATTGCAATGGACTTTAACCGGTGGCAGTTTTGTCGGAAGATCTTCAAGTCCGCCGCGCAGCATTGTTCTGAGAGAGGCTTCGGCAACACATACATTTTCGATCCCAAAGTATCGAAGTGCCCAATAGGCTCGGTAGGGCCATGGTGATTTGTCAGTTGCCAGACAGACGATGATTTGGTCAGTCCCGGCTCCACGGATTCCTAGTCCACCTAGGGTGGTTTCGAACGTGTCCTTGTCTGGTATTAGGGCTCTTATTCCGTCTCGAGTAGTGGTGAAATCCCCATATCCATCAGCCCATACACTGGACTGGAGATGAAGGTCATCATACTCATTTTGTGCTGCACCAACATGCAGAAAAAGCATTTCGTGCTCAGGTGACATGGAGTTGATCCAGCTAATGGTTGCCACCCGTGGAACTTGCAAGACAGTCATAGTACGTCCTTTTCGTTGAAGAATATTATTCAGGGCTAGGAGTAGTCCGGCGACCGGCTCGCCTTCCTCGTCTCCGAGGTCTTTTACGTGGCGTGGGTTCTGGGCTTGATTCTGTGGATTCCTTGGATCCAGCGGGGCGGCGGCGAGCTATTTTCGAGCTACTGATGCTTTTCTTGTTGGAGTCTCTCTGTGGTTTTGCTCGACGTGCGGAATCTCTCTTCGATGAACTATTGTCTCGATGTGGGGGCGTGTCTACCGGCGTCAAAACCCCAAGGAAGTTCTTACCTCTTTCTTCTTCTTGCTTTCTGACTGTTTCTTCAACCTCCTCCTCGAGTTCGACTGGGCGCACGGTTGTTCCCATTTGTGCACGAAGTTCATCAGCGGTTAGTTGAATAGTCTCCCCCTGATCTTTGAAATAAAGTCGGACTGTCTCTGAGAGATAATTTATTGATAGGACTTTTGCTCGACCCGCAGGAGTACTGATTGTTTTTCCTACTTTTGGAAGTGTCCCAGCTATTTCACGGTACGCATCAACTTCAAAGGTGAGGCAACACAACAGCCGGCCGCAGACCCCGGAGATTTTAGATGGGTTTGGAGAAAGGCCCTGTTCCTTGGCGAGCTTCATAGAAATTGAAGGGAACGTAGTCATCCAGGAGGAACAGCAGAGTTCTCTGCCGCACACGCCGAATCCCCCTGTCAATTTTGCACGATCGCGATCACCAATACGATTCAGTTGGAGCGACTCGGAATAGTGTGACTCAAAGGCCTGCTGGATATTGTCATGTTTGACTTGGACCTTATCAGGGAGTACGTATGAGATTTCAAGAAATGTTTCTGTGAGATCGTAAGTTAAGTCCGCAACACGTATACGGGAATCAACCCTAGCGGCACACTCTTGAGCACGATTGGACTCATCAGCGGCTTTTTTTTTCACTTTTTCCTGAGTGGTAAGGTCCGCTTCTGTGGCCAGACGTGAGATCACGCGCAGAGGTCCGCTAACTTGATTGGTCATAATTTGGTCAGGAGTGACGACCACTCGGCCTATGCGCTCCCCCCGGTCCGTGACGAGCACGACGTAATCGCCAATCATTAAATTCAGATCTCCAGGGCTACAGTAGAGTAAATCCCCAGCCGTCATTAGACGGACACCTACTATCGGGTCCATGTGTTTCATCCAGTCAAGTTTCGGCAGCACGCCCTAGCGCCAAGCCAGTAAATTTATTTAAGAACTATATTCTATCGATTTATTACCAATTGTGGGATATCAATCATCATCTGGTCGATGGAGAGTCTTGGATTTACATTTTCAAGGAGATTTTCTCGAGCTGATTGAATTGCGGTGAGGGCCCGCACGGCCATATCTGCATCTAGATTTGACTCTTCGGCCCTAGGTATGTGCCAGATATTATTCTCAGTTGCTCCGGTTGTTAGCAGGAGGGCGTCGTGCCACCACCGTTCCCAGTATCCTATAGTTTCAAGTACGGTGTCACGGTCGTTTCTCCAGGCCTTAGAGAGGGAATCAGAATATTC
>CAXGQC010000165.1:0-2172 GCA_964011795.1 uncultured bacterium
TTGTGGGTAAGGATTGATTGCACGATTGATGAATAACGGTCTAGGCTAGGTTGATGATTGATTTCGGATTAGTTGATGCTGTTGATGCAGATGCCGTGGGGCCACCTGGGCAGCGCCACTTCAGACTACGTGCTCGCACTGGTGATCAATACGCCTCTCTCTGGCTCGAAAAGGAGCAACTCAATGAGATAGGTAGAATTTTTTCACGACTGTTATCCGAGCGGTCCCGTAGAAACCCCAAAACAGGGAGTCCTGCTAATTTAATTTCGGACTTTCCAGAAGATCCTCAGACCGATTTCCGAGTTGTGCGTGCCGGTTTTGACTACGACGTTGAACTTGACCATTTAATTTTTTTGGCAGATGAACAGGAGGCCGATGTCAGGGCTGCCTCGCCCACTTTTCGCATGGCGCTCAGTAGAAATCAGGCGATTCGTTGTATACGTAAAATCTCTGAATTGATGGCTTCCGGAAGACCTGTCTGTCCACTCTGTGATTCACCGCTCGAAGTCTGTGCTATTTCTTTATGTCCAAAGAAAAATGGCCATTCTCTTGATCTACCAATATTTCAGTTTGGCCTCGACGCTGAAGATTCAGACTAGTAGCATTATCCTGTTCTTTAACGCGACTTAGATCATAACCGCTTCGCTTATATCACCGTTGATTAAGTGTTCGCGCGTTTGGGGGAAGTATGGCCTTTACAGATAGAAAGCTACAGTGCCGGGACTGTCCGGACGAATTTGTGTTCACTGCAGGCGAGCAGGAATTCTACGCTAGTAAAGGACTTGAACATGATCCCGTCCGGTGCCCGAATTGTCGGCAGCAGCGGAAATCATCTAGTGGGCTAGAGTCGAACGACACTCCACGTTACGGCGTCTACGCGTCCTACGGAGGCAGAACTCCTCGACAGTTATTCGTGGCTGAGTGCGGACAGTGTAAGAAGCTTACCGAAGTCCCGTTCCGGCCACGCGATGACAGACCAGTACTTTGCTCTGATTGTTACGGCGAACAAAGGAAAAGGGACGAGGCTGCTGCCGCTGCTGAAGAAGAAGCAGCGACTCAAAGAATTGCGGCTGCAACAAAAGTCAAAGTTGAATTAGAAGGTGAAGGGCCCGGACGAGAGGAATAGATCCTCACTGTATAGGCCATATTTATGTCAGAACCTTGGCAGCGTTTCTATTTTTCTCAGCGTCTGAGGCTTTCGTACTGGGTGTGGGGTGACGAAAAGAATAGCCCACTCATTTTGCTACATGGCGGACGAGATCACTCTCGGACATGGGATTCTATAGCCCAGCATTTTGCCTCTAAGTTCTCTGTCTTCGCGCCAGATCTCAGAGGTCATGGTGACTCGGATTGGGCTAACGGTTCCTACTATGCAACAGTTGACCATGTTCTTGATCTTTCGAAATTCGTCGATTTATTGCCGACTCCACCGGTTATTGTGGGTCATTCTTTCGGCGGATCGATCTCCTTACTCACAGCCAGTATTTTTCCAAATATATTCGAGAAAATTGTAGATATCGAAGGGGCTGGTGCTCGTTTAGAAGATTCGAAAGATGGTACAGGGGATAGTACTCCAGAGACTCTGCGGAATTGGGCCGCCAGTTACCAGCGAATAGAGACGCAAGTTGTGAAGAAATACGGGGCTTTTTCTGAGACCGTGGATAGGATGATGTCTGGTAATAAATATCTTACGCGTGAACAGGCAACGCACTTGGCGCGCTGGGGAACCGTGAAAGAAGATGATGGATTCCGATGGAAATTTGATCCCCGTGCTCGCGGTCGAACTCCTACAGAGTTGCTAGCGGAGGAAATGCCTGCACTTTGGTCTGAAATAGCTTGTCCTATCTTACATTTGTCAGGGGAGAGATCCGGATACACCCGCACAGAATTTCTCGGGAGACCTATCGATTCATATTTTAAGAATTCTACAAGCGCGGTTGTCCCGGATGCCGGACACCATGCTCATCATGACAATCTGGAATTTGTTATCGATCAAATCGAAAAGTTTATCCAATGAATGGAAGTACAGTTGCTTGAGGACCCAGGGAAATTTTATTGGAAATGGTGGTCAGTGGCTGGGGGATTGATATTGCTTTATGGAGTTGAGCGATTTATTCGAACCGAGTGTATATATTTCATTTGCGGATGAGTAATAAAACAGGGGAAGGCATG
>CAXGQC010000166.1:0-2165 GCA_964011795.1 uncultured bacterium
AATTGTTGGTGAAGATACATCACTTCTTAGATTGGTCATATATGCGGGATGTGCATTGTCAGTTACTCTGCTCTGGAGAAAATGGGCAAGGAACACTATCGCTGAGCGACGCGATCGGCAGGATCGCTGGGAAAGAAAAAAGAAGACGATGAATTAAACGTAACTGCGACACCCAAAGACTAGCGAAACTCAAATCTTTCTGAACAGCGTTTCGCCAGAGGGCCCATCTTCTAAGGTTATAGGCGCGTATCCACAGCGCAGCCAAAAATAAAGCCCTCTACCATTTGTTCTCGGCACAGAACCATAGAGCTTAACTCCGTCGCGTTTCATTTTCCTTGCGACTGCCAACACAGAATGGGTTCCTAAAGCATTTCCACGATACTGTCTGATAATTGCCACCGCTACCAGCGTAGTTGCGCCGCTAAATGGAGCATTCGGCCTTAGTCCCACGACCCCGACCGATTCACCAAGTGAACGCACTCCATACCAAGAAACGCCAGGTACATCTAATCCGACTTCAGACGGAACAACGTCAGACTTCCGCGAAATCCCATCACACAAAGCCATCTGCATCTCTGTTGATTCCAAGAACTCAAGAGCTGGATCGTCATATATGGATACGTATTTACTCCTAGTCCATACTGGCATATTGAAACCTCAATTTAACCATCTGCGGATTGTATTTCCGGCATCAGCAATAGTGGCATTTCCCATCTCCGTATCAGGGAGGATCCCGGCAAATTCACTGCCGTAGCGTGCATTGACAAATCTACTATCAAGAATCGTGAACACCCCTCTGTCGTTCTCTCCCCTGATCAATCTCCCGAACCCTTGTCGAAATCGGAGAATCGCCTTGGGAAGCGAATATTCAATAAATGGATTATCAAATTCATCGCTTCGAGCAGAATGTATAGGGTCAACTGGTGAAGGAAAAGGTAGTCTCGCCATGACTATCTGAGAAAGAGCTGGGCCCGGAACGTCAACGCCTTCCCACATTGCAGCCGTACCAAAAACAACCAAGTTTTCTTCATTGCGCAGTAATTGGGTGAGTCTGTCAGCCGAACCATCCAGGCCCTGTGACTGTAATCGAATCCCTTCAGCATCTAGGCGATCTCTTAGGGCTTGAGTCGCAAGTTTAAGTGATGCGTAAGACGTAAATAGAACCAAAGTTCGGCCTTCTGCTGCGACCACACACTCGAGAATCGCCTCATGCAGCTGATCAGTATGCCCTGGGGCATTTGGTGCAGGAATATCTTTAAATGAGAGCACCAAGCAATTGTTTTGGTAGTCAAACGGGGCTGGCCAGTAATATGTCTCTGCATCTGATATGCCCAATTGATTCAGAGTAAAGTCAAAACTCTGGGTACCATCGAGGCCTGAATTACGGAGAGTAGCACTCGTGATAAGGACAGATTTCTTATCAGCAAATAATTCACGGCGAAGGAATTCGCCAGGATGTAGTGGTGCGCATCGTATTCTTATATCTTTCTCTTTTCGGGCCAACCATATTATGTCCTCAGCAGAATCATCGATAAGCACCCGTTTAATATTCCCTGCCAGAAGCTCCACATCAAGCTGTTCACGAGCCAGGCCAGCAATCAACTCGGCCAATTCATCAATACCTCCTCTAGCGGAACGTAGGGTATTACTGAGTACATCTAATTCATTGAGAAGAAAATTCAATATCGTCACCATATTAGTTCCAGCTACTTGTACCTGTTCCCAATTATTTTGTGCCTTCATACCCTTGGTAACGTAAAGGTCTGCAGGCGAATTTACGCTGTCATCATCTTGTTGGTCCTGCAGGAAATCTGACAAGGTGGCCCTTAACTCCCGTAGGCGTTCATTACTCAATTTCGCTGATTTCGTTAGGTTGTCTACCAAAGTGATATAGCCATCAGAATTTAATCTATGTGACGTAGCTATTTTCTCAAGGACAGAATATTCTTTCTTCTTTTTACGATCCGTCCTAGACAGCCTCTTTATAATTTCGGCAGCATCTCGTAGAGAAACTTCCGCTCCAAAATATTCGGTAGCCGCATCCTCAAGTCGATGACCTTCATCGATTATGAGATGCTGAAATTGAGGTATTACTTGGTCACCAGTAGACGTACTTGCAAGCAATAATGCGTGATTAACTACAATTACATTTGCCGATCTAGCCT
>CAXGQC010000167.1:0-2158 GCA_964011795.1 uncultured bacterium
GGCCCCGCCCAACTGACCGCAAATATGCCGACAGCTAAAACAAGAAACTGTCTCTTTGTCATTTAGCTGCCTACTCCGGCTTATATTAGTCAGCCGCTCTATTCAAACTGATTGTCTCCAGATATCCTAACCGCGCGCAGGCCGCACGAATATGGTTGGAAGGAAAAGGAATATGCCACGACTCAAGTTGTTGATACCTAGTGAATTAAGCACTGAACAGAAACTGACATATGATGCTCTCACATCCGGACCTCGAGGAGCCAATATGAAATCAGATACAGGTTCATTGGGCGGCCCATTTAATGCCATGCTTCACGCCCCAAACATTGGTATCGCACTCCAAGAACTTGGAGCTCGTCTCAGGTTTGGGACTTCAGTTCCAAGAAACCTGTTGGAACTTGCGATTATTACAATTGGAGCGCATTGGGAAGCGCAATACGAATTCTGGGCTCACGCCAGGATGGCTATTGAGGCAGGAGTCGAGCCGCATGTCGTTGAAAGTATTAGAAATGGCGATGAGCCTGTTTTAACGGGAGACGAACAGACGGTATATATATTTTGTTCACAAGTGATTCATGAACATCGAGCTTCGGATGATGCATACGAATCTGCGATAGCATTACTCGGCGAACAAGGCGTGATGGAAATCACCACATTGATCGGATACTACTCAGCTATATCATTCGTCCTAAATGTGTTCGAAATACCGGTCCCCGATGGCGAAATTGCACCGTTTCAACGTGATTAGAAATATTTATTTCCCGCTAGACTAAAATGAACTGAAGGAAAAGGGCGAGAACAGGTAGAGCGAGGCAAAAATGGCAGAGCCGACTATTGATTGGGATGAGTGGACCGAACAAGCAACCGAATGGCTGTCATCGTACATTCAAGTAGACACAGTTAATCCACCGGGAAATGAAATAATAGCTTGTGATTTTTTAGGGAATATTCTGGAGAACGAAGGCATCCCTTTCAAACTTTACGACGCTGGTGACAACCGGGTGACATTGGTCGCCACTCTTGAAGGAGATGGCAGCCGCGGTGACTCACTGATACTTCTCAATCACACGGATGTCGTTCCCTTCGAAATAGAAAACTGGACGGTTGATCCTCTGGGCGGCGAAATCAGAGACGGCTTCATATGGGGCCGAGGAGCTCAGGATATGAAGGGCACTGGAATCATTGAACTCGTTTCATTCTTGATTCATAAACGCAATAATCTTCCACTGAAGCGCGATCTCGTCTTTATGGCAGTTGCTGATGAAGAGGCTGGGTCAACTTTTGGAGTGGAATTTCTTGCCCGGGAGCACCCTGAACTTATCAAGTGCGAATATGTGATCAATGAAGGCGGAGGCGGTAGCACCGAAGTACTTGGAGTTGAAAGAGATTCTTTCAACATTGGTGTCTCGGAGAAAGGGCCACTCTGGCTGAAACTCACAGTGGAAGGTACTCCTGGACACGGCTCAGTCCCCCATAGCGACAATGCTGCGGATCACCTCGTTAGAGCCGTCAATAAAATATTGGATTGGGACAGACCATTTGATATCACGCCAGAAGTACGAAATTATTTTCAAGCTGTACATGAAGCTGGAATTCTGGAAGCCGAACCCACCGACGACGTTCTAAAAGCACTAGCTGCTGATAATCCTCGCATTGACTCTATGACTCGGAACTCCATTGCCCTGACAACACTGAGATCAGGAGTAAAGCACAACGTAATTCCGTCAGACGCTGAAGCCACTCTTGACTGTCGTTTGGTACCGGGTTACGACCCTGATGTCTTTGTAGCTAGCCTGACAAAGATCATTGACGATCCTCGGATTCAAATTGAAAGGGTATTCCAGTCTTCAACCCCAGCCTCACCTATGAATACGGAGCTTTGGGAAATTATGATGCGAGAAGCAAAAAACTTGGTCGAAGATGCACTAATACTGCCTGGCGTCTCAACCGGATTCACCGATTCCAGAGTTTTCAGGAGAGAAGGAATTACCGCATATGGATTCAGTCCGTTCCTTACTGGACCGAGCGAGCAAGGAAGAGTTCATGGTCACGACGAACGCCTATCTATCGAAAACTTACATCTCGGCATGCAAATCATGCACGCTACAGTTCGGGGGATTTGCGGCTAATTTTCCTTGAGCTAGGATGATCTAGAGGG
>CAXGQC010000168.1:0-2138 GCA_964011795.1 uncultured bacterium
CTTCAATACTTATTTCACGCATTTTATATTTTTGAACTTTACCAGTCACAGTCATGGGAAATTCATTACAAAAACGGATATAACGTGGCACTTTATAATGCGCAATTCTACCTTTACAAAACTCTTTAATATCTTCTTCTGAAAGATCACTATTACCATTTAGTTTAACCCAAGCAATAATCTCTTCACCAAATCTCTCATCAGGCACTCCGGTCACCTGGACGTCTTCAATTTCTGCATGACCCATAAGATATTCTTCAATTTCCCTTGGATAAATATTTTCTCCTCCCCTAACGACCATATCTTTAATCCGCCCGACGATGTTTACATAACCATCCTCATCCATTACCGCTATATCTCCGGTATGCATCCAGCCGTATTCGTCAATCGCTTGCGAAGTAGCTTTCGGGTTTTCCCAATAGCCCAGCATGACCGAATAACCTCTAGTACATAATTCTCCCATTTCACCAACATCACATAGTTTGTGCGTGTCCGGGTTAATAATCTTCACTTCGACATGTGGGTGCACACTGCCAACGGTGCTCACCCGCTTTTCAAAGGGTGAATCAACTCTCGTTTGAAAACTCACCGGGCTTGTCTCGGTCATTCCGTAAGCGATTTCAACCTCTGTCATGTTCATCTTCTCATTGACCTGAGTCATAGTGTCTACTGGACAAGGAGCTCCCGCCATAATTCCTGTGCGTAAGGTCTTCAATTCATATTCGGAAAAATTAGGAAGAGCCAACTCGGCAATAAACATAGTTGGTACGCCATAAAGAGCAGTTGCTTTCTCTAATTGGACTGCATTAAGGACAGCCTCGGGTTCGAACGCTTCGCTTGGATAAATCGCGCATGCACCGTGAGTGAGACATCCAAGATTTGCCATTACCATACCAAAACAGTGGTAAAGAGGAACTGGGACTACCAGTCGATCGTTTTCGTCAAAATTCATCGTCTCGGCGACGAAGTAGCCATTATTTAAAATATTGTGATGGCTTAAAGTTGCACCTTTCGGAAAACCTGTCGTGCCGCTTGTGTATTGTATGTTAATGGGATCATCCATATCCTGACTGCTCAGCCTCAGGTCAAGATCTTGATCACTGGAAGCTTTCGACAAATGATTAAAATCTGCCCAACTATAGATTCCTTTGATAGAAGACTCAGTTGTAGAAATTATCGTGGTTAAGCACTCGTACTCTTTCGATTTTAGCTTTCCTGCTGAAACGTTCAGCAACTCTGGACAGAGCTCACATAGCATCTGTTCGTAATTAGAGGACTTAAAGTTATTTTGCAAGACCAGTCCTTTACAACCTGATTGTCTGAGTACATAAGCCAACTCATGAGAGCGGTAGGCTGGATTGATAGTCACTAAAATTAGTCCAGCTTTAGCGGTCGCGTATTGTGTAATCAACCATTGAACGTTGTTAGGCGACCAAATACCGATTCTGTCTCCCTTTTGAAGACCGGCACTAATGAATGCCTTTGCCAAAGTGTTCACACGTTCAGCAAGCTGGGAATAAGTAAATCTGATCTGCTGATGGATGGATACGACCGCCTCACGATCGGCGTATTGGCCGGCCGCATAATCGAAGAACTTTCCAATAGTGCTTCCTAAGAGTGGTTTATCTGAGGGACCACTCGCGTAACTTCCAGACAAAGTCATAATGTTCTAACGCCTTGATATATCGGTTAAGCCTATTCGTTTGTAACTGTTTGATGGCTTGATCTTAATCTGGGAGAGCCAGAGAGATCAATCTGGCATCAGAGCCGCCACCGCAAGCGATCGCTATAAACTGTTTACCATCTAACATGTAAGTCATCGGTGCGCCCTGAGGAATTCCAGGCAATTCAATCTCTGCAATGGTTTCTCCAGTCGCTTTATCCATAGCTCTGAGTAAGGGTACTCCGTCGGTAATCGCCTGAAATAGAAGTGTTTTGGTGACCATAAGAGGCGCCACAACCGGCACACCCACCGGACCCGGATCTCCAATCCCTAAATCGATAATCTGTTGCCTGATACCCTCCGCATTAGGCCGAATCCAATCGTACTCAGCCGTGTTCAGGTTTAATGCCGATATCCTGCCATATGGCGGTTTTGTGAGAGGTAAACCTTGAGGCCCACTGATAGTCCTTACACC
>CAXGQC010000169.1:0-2131 GCA_964011795.1 uncultured bacterium
GAAGTAGTGGGAGTGCAAAGTGTCTAATCAGGACGAAACAGTTCGCCTCACACCCCAAGGTAAGGCGCGCTTAGAGTCGCAACTACATGAGCTCAAAACAGTAAGAAGGCCTGAAATTGCCTCCTTGATTCATGATGCTCAAATCGGAGGACCGGACGCGCTGGACGCCCAGTACGAAGACGCGAAAAACCAGCAAGCATATAACGAAAGTAAAATCAACGAGCTAGAACGTATTCTAGAAAACGTCGAGCTCATTGATGAGGTCTCCGGATCAGCAAATGTCCAGCTTGGATCGAGTGTAATTTTACGTGACAGCAAGGGAAAGCAATATAAATATACGATTGTAGGAGCGGCAGAGGGCGATCCAAGCCAAGGAAGACTCAGTGACAAAAGTCCTCTCGGCCAAGCTTTGATCGGAAGAAAACGGGGAGAAACTTTTTCTTTTGCCGCCCCCAGGGGTGAGATTAATTTCAAAGTGACTAAGGTAGGTTGAGGTCGAATGACCAATTCAGAATCAACCGACGAGTCTACTGATTCGATAACGGATATTTCCAGTGACCGGCTCGTAGCTCCAAGGCTTGAACAACGAAAACAGCTAGCCGATCTTGGTGATCCATACCCTGCCAGAGTCCAAAACACTCAGCTTATCGCCGAAGCACGGGCTACATTTGACGAATCAGAGAATGTTCCATCAGAACCGAAACAACTCGAGACAATAGTCGCAGGCCGGTTGACTGGAATGCGTCGTGCGGGAGGGATGATTTTTTCTGACCTCCGAGACTATTCAGGTGAAATTCAGATTCAGTTCAAGTCCGACGAACTAGATGATTTCGAGCAATTGAGTCTCGTTGCGGCTGGTGACTTTTTGGAAATATCAGGGGTGTTGTTCCGAACAAAACGGGGAGAAGTGACTATTGGTTGTAACAGTTGGCGGGTAATTACAAAATCGATCAGACCATTCCCCAGCACAAAATATCCTATCGTCGACGAGGATATCCGGTCCCGCCAGCGATATCTTGATCTCATGGCCAACAGCTCCGCACGTGACCTGGCGATCACAAGATCACGAATCGTACGTTCAATAAGAAATTTTATGCATGATAGGGGCTTCATTGAAGTGGAAACGTCCATGTTCCCTGATGTGCCGGGTGGAGCAAATGCTCGACCCTTTAAAACTGTTTCAAATGCCTTGGATCGCGAACTATCATTGAGAATATCGCTAGAGCTGCCTCTAAAGAAGCTATTAGTAGGTGATTTGCCTCCAGTATTTGAAATAGGCCGAGTGTTTAGGAACGAAAATGTGGACCGAGATCACTCACCAGAATTCACCATGATGGAGTCTTACGAACCGTACACAGACTACATGGGCGTTGCCGATATGGTGGAAGGGATGTTTCACTATATCGCCGGCGAGATGCCGGAACTAGGTCAGGTAGACCTTCCTGCAATTACGCATCCGGAAAATGGAAAGATTCTTAGCGAGGAACGAACGATTAACTTAACTCCTCCATTTATTAAGAGTACTTACAGAGAATTAATGGTTGCATTTGCGGATGGGTTCGACGACCGGAATTATCAAACTAACGAAGACATCATGGAAAAAGCGCGCTCTATGAACGTAACGACTGACAACTCGATGTCACGCGGCAAGCTACTGGATCGGATCTTTAGTGAGAAAGTTGAACCAAACCTCATACAACCCACATTTGTAATGGATTATCCGGTGGACAGTACCCCTCTCGCAAAGAAAAAAATAGACGACCATAGCTTAGTCGAGAGGTTTGAACTTTTTATTGATGGCCGTGAAATAGCCAATGCGTATAGCGAGCTAAATGATCCCGTGGATCAGCGCAGTCGAATGATTCAAGAACAGGACGGAGGGATTGAAGACGATGAGATACCACCTATCGACGAAGATTTTTTGACCGCAATAGACCACGGGATGCCACCGGCGGGTGGTATCGGTTTAGGCATAGATCGCCTAATCATGCTTTACACGGGTTCGACTAATTTGAGAGAGGTTATTCTCTTCCCTACACTAAGGAATACAGACTAGGCTCACGCCTCTGCACTCCTTTGGATGCCTTCGAATATGACGAAAACCAAGCTCGACCATATAACGGTTCAGGAT
>CAXGQC010000170.1:0-2101 GCA_964011795.1 uncultured bacterium
TTTATTTTCTGCACAGCTTCCTTATAGGACTGTTGAGACCAATTCTGGGTTACGGATTGGCCGACTATTGAAGAATCAGACTGATATGGTAGATTTCCAAGTGGCTGGCTCAATTTGTCAATCAGGAAGTCTATGGCATGACTAGCTTCTCGGTAGTTGGCCTCCACATCACCATCAAGGCGAACGTGTGCTACTACTTTTATTGTATTTCTCACATGGTCAAATACCAGTAAGTTATTGATGAACATCACGTGACTGTCCGGCATGTCGATCACCGGAGCTTTGTTCGAGCGGACCCTAGGCTCGAAATGACTAACGCATTCATAAGCAAGATAACCGACTGCTCCTCCATGAAACTTCGGCAGCCCCTCCACTGGAAACGCTCTCCACGAGTCCAGCTCCTCCTCAATACCCAGTAACGGATCGTGCGCCTCCTGATGGCCTATATGAGTCTTATAGGGGTCCGAACCGATAAACGAATATCTTCCCTGTCGCTCGCCCCCCTCCACCGATTCGAGCAGGAAGGAATACTCATCATCCTGTGCCACCTTGAGATAGGCTGAGACGGGGGTCTCTAGATCAGCCCGGACCTCTCGATAAATGGGGACAACGGTGTACGGCTCAGTGATTGAACGAACTTTATCTAGCGTAGGCTGATAGTTTGGTCGCAGATCATTGTGATTCATTTTCCGCCTCCAATTTCAGTGCCTAGGAGAAGTGCCCAAAATAGAACTGAACAATAGTTGGTGGAGAAGCCGCGAGAAAAACTAAGAGGCAAGCCAACGACGGGACGACAATAACGAAGAAACTTTTCCTCTGGTCATCCCTACACCTCTCTTCTCACTTGACTTAGTCGACAATGCTATCTCGAGACATTTTGAACGTCAATTAGATTGAACATAGTCACTCTTCCAACAGTAACATAATTTCGCGGGCAAGCGTCTCTAGTTCACCATCTCGATTGACAAACACTCGGCAGAATTTACGAGCTCTAGCCATTTCATCCTCCGCAAATGCTGCGCGCGATTCCACAGCTTCTGCACTTTCAGTTCCCCGTCCTGCTAGGCGTTGTCGCAGATTGTCCAGTGAATCGGGCTCCAGACAAGCGAAAATCGCATCTGGCAAGCTAATCAATAAACTTTCAGCCCCCTGAACATCTACCCTTAGGACCACATGATGCCCAGTCCCAAGCGCTTCCGTAACCGCTTGTTTTGGAACCCCATAGTAGTTTCCATAAACAGACGCGTACTCTAGTAGATCAGAATTTTCGATAGCCCTATTGAACTCTGCATCAGTTACAAAAAAATGATGCACGCCCTCCACTTCACCAAGCCGAGCCTGCCGAGTAGTCATAGTGGGTGGTCGCACCACCGGATAGTCCATCGAAAGAAGAGCATCAACCACTGCATCTTTCCCAACTCCAGACGGACCAGTAAGGACAAGTACTTTAGGCATACTTGTTCGCTCCAAATTTCAAGCCGTTCTACTTAGACTTGCTAATCGGTCCCAAAATTCGGGATATGAAATAGTGACAGCTGATGCCCCATTTATTCGTGAGACACCACTCGCCAGTAGACCGGCCACCGCTCCAAGCATTGCCAGCCGATGGTCACCGTACGAATCAACTGTGGCCGCCTGCAATTTCGTCGGTCCATTAATGACGAAGCCATCAGCTGTGCCGTCTATATCAGCACCGAATTCACTGAGAATCTCCACCGTGCAATCTATTCTGTCGCTTTCCTTCGCTCTGAGTTCACTAGCATCTTGGATAACTGTTTCTCCCTCTGCCTGGGTTGCTGCTAATGCAACGAGCGGTATCTCATCAATAGCTCTGGGAATTAAATCTCCCCCGATGACGGTGCCATGGAGCTTGCCAGATCTTGCGACCAAATCAGCAACCGGTTCACCCCCAACTGCACGATCGGATTTCAATTCAAGATTTCCACCCATGAGCTCCAAAATATCAATCATTCCCGTCCTTGATGGATTAACTCCCACCCCATTCAGAGTGATTTCTGCCGCATCATGTAATACCCCTGCGGCAATCCAGGGGGCCGCTGTGGAGATATCCCCGGGCACGGTGACGTCGACCGCCCTAAGT
>CAXGQC010000171.1:0-2084 GCA_964011795.1 uncultured bacterium
AATTACCTACTACACGGTATCGGCCAACACCCTCATGTCCTTTGCTGGTATCGCGCCTCTGAAGAGTTTCTAGTCCAGCCAGTCGTGGTGGAGTGTGATGAAAGAAATCGGGCGCGAATGTCTCGCCACCCATAAATTGATCTACTCCACATGCAATTTGCTCGTCCATCGCAATTCTTGCAGCTGCCTGCAGAACCGAATACGCCTCTTGATCTGTGACTAAGTCGGCATAATATTCCTTCAATCTGAGTCTCTGTCCAAATGGGATAGGCCATGATCCCACCATCGTTGTGCGAATTGGTGTCATTCTTCTAGCCGTAACCTAGAGCGTCAGCTGAGGGAATTAACAGCTCGAGCTGCTGCCTCATCCATGCTAACGGAGCGATCAACATATTCAACTCCATATTTATCGAGGATCGCGAAACCTTCCTCTTCCCACGAGCCCGGTATTCGAAACAGTGCTATCTTCTCTGATGGATCGTAACCCGCTTGTATACAGCCCTTCACTACTCCACGGGCGACAATATCTACCCTAGTATTCGACACTACATTCATCATGACTGCGATCTTTTCAATCCGCGGCTGTTCGCATATCAACTTAGTAAGGGCTGCTGCTTTTGAGACCGATGGATTTCCACCTATCTCGCAGTAGTTCGCTGGGCTACCACCTGCATCACGGACCGCATCAAATAGAGTAAGTGAGCCGCCTCCCGCGCCAATTATCAGTCCAAGATTACCCTCGAACTCTGTCAGATTACCTGCTACACCGCGAGGATCTGCAGAGTCTACTATTGCCGCCGCCTGCTCGAAATCTGTGGGTGGACGTGCCTGTCGTTTCTCATCAGGACCGATATTCAATCTATCCAATATGTCTAAATGATTGCGGGTAGCCTCCTGTTCCAAATCAAGATGACAATCCAAGGCAATAATTCGGCCATCCGACAGCCGGCCTATGGGGTTAATCTCTGCTAATGTCATATCTCTCTCCAGAGCGAGTCTACCGAGAGCCGCTACCATTCGAGTTAATCCATTGAGTTCGGCTCCAGCAATTCCGACCCCCGCCACTGCATTCTTCGCTACATAATCAGGAAATTTTCCCATTGCTGAGAAATGTGTGCGAGACAGGTGCTCAGGATGTTCTTCCGCGACCTGCTCTATATCTATCCCACCCATATCACTAAAAATGACAAGAGGTTTCTTCGCCCGTCCGTCATAAGTCACAGCCGCATAATATTCCTGTTCAACATCCATCTGTTCTTCAACGAGTATCCCGACTGGCTTATTTCCGTTGATGCTTAACGCAAAAATGTCGATGGCTGCCGCTGCTGCTTCATCAGCAGATTCCGCAAATTTTATGCCACCCGCCTTCATTCTCCCACCACTCAAAACCTGAGATTTAAGGGCAACTGGTCTGTTGATATCGATCACTGCAGAGCGCACCTCCTCAGCAGTCTGACAAAATTCAGATGCCGGGACTGCGATACCGTATTCACTTAGGATTGCTTTCGATTCGTACTCATAAAACCGCATTGATATCCACCATCCAATCAAACCAAATAAAGTGTAATAACGTCACATCCCATATGACTTAGCCATCTCGACATCATTCTCAGCGATCATTGTCGCCAAGTCAAAGATAACCTTCGCCTGCTTCCACGTTGCGTCATCCTGCATTTTCCCATCGACCATTGCGACTCCTGAACCGTCGGGCATTGCCTCTAATATCCTGCGGGCCAACTGTACTTCCTCGGGATCGGGTGAGAAAACGTTTCTTGCGATATCTATCTGAGATGGATGAAGAGACCACGCTCCCACACACCCTAGCAAAAATGCCGACCGGAATTGGTCTTCGCATCCGACGGGATCACTAATATCGCCAAACGGTCCATAGTATGGATAGATCCCCGCGTTCACACAGGCGTCCACCATACGAGCAATGGAATAGTGCCAAGGGTCCTGTTGAGCAGTCGTACGTTCGGCATCAGGGTCTGTCTGATCAGGATCAGTGCGGACACGATAAAAAGGGTGACCTCCACCCACTCTGGTTGTCTTCATTCGACGTGATGCGGCTAAGTCAGCTGGCC
>CAXGQC010000172.1:0-2073 GCA_964011795.1 uncultured bacterium
GGGTGTGAGGCGAACTGTTTCGTCCTGATTAGACACTTTGCACTCCCACTACTTCATCTGTCGTGTATTTAGAAAAGCTAAAGTTAAGTACACATTTCGCGTTCTTCTTGATCAAATACTCTACCACGGCTGTAGTCGTCTAAAAAACAAAATTTATGCAATTGCTGATTGTCGTGAAAAACGTAGAAAGGTAACCGACTCATCTGGTAAACTACTCATGTGGTGGGGGCCGTATTACAAGGAGAAGGATCATTCCTCGCTCAGGGTTCCCGCAATCAGTTCGTAGAACACTCTTTGATATTTCAAAGGGGTTTAGTTTATCCGAGAAGACTACTCCAGCTCCGTCTCACTTTTATCCTGGAATACAGCAGACATTGGCATTCCGGCCCGCTTTTTTCTTTTCTTCTGAGGGTTGGCCTCAGGGTAGGTTCGATTTTGAACAAGACGGTTCTAGTTCTGGTTTTGGATCTAAGTATTCGTTCGAGGGACCAGAGAATGAGTCAGGGAATACAGATGACCGTGATAAATTTCCGAAGGGGCCAATTGCAGCTTTCGTTTTGGTCCTCGGTGTATGTGCCTTGGTGGTTTATTTCGCAATAGATAAGGTAGAGTCTCACGATGAGCCAGTATGGATGTCGTCCGATCAATTCGACTTCCGACTGTTCCCCAAAGGCTATATGCAGAGGAGTGAGTATTATTCGTTGCATCCAGATTTCATAAAAAAATGGAACACGGTATGTGCCGATAATCTGCAATGCGAATCAGATAACCTTTTTCAGGTTGAGATACCGATTTTCGATCAGATAATTGATGGCAAGCCGCTCAAACTTTTTACTTTTTCTGATGGGTATTGGCGACTAATACCGCTTAATGATGATTATAGCCAGCCTGGAAAGGTCAGCTCCTACGTCGAGATACCTAGAGTCGACAATTTGATCGTGGTCGAGAGTGCGTCAAATGGAAAAAGTTTGGGCTTCTTCGGCTTGTTGCCAAAATTTTACGAAGATTCCGTGTTGAAGCATATTAGTACTCGTGTCGTTGGGGAGGCACTGATTGAACTATCAGAGTCCTCGGGGCAATTAGCGATACTGAGTAATCTCGATCAAGAGGGTGCCCAGGTGGGCAAACAAGAGTTGCTTCAGTTAACTGGTTCTGAGAGCGATTTCCGCAGATTGTTATCAGATGCCGTCATAGGAGAATCTTATCTGAGCGAGATATCAAGAGTCGTTGAGTCCCAGCATTGGGGAGGAATTCTCCTGGATCTGGAAGCTTTCCCATCCGACCTCGAGGCGCCACTTGTGAGATTTATAGCTGAGCTAGGGCAGAGAAACGAAATGTTAGCAAAACAAATTATTGTCGTACTGTCGATGGAGACACGTCAGAGATTAGAAACAGAATGGCTTGAATTGATAGAAAGTGTGGACGAGGTATGGTTGCGATATCCGCCACCAGCACTGAGGCCATTGGAACTGCTAGACACAACGTTGTTATCGCTAGCTAAAGGGGGTAGTGATATTTCCAAGGTTAGACTGATGGCGAACCTTGCAGCGCAGCCAGAACACTCGACGATCACCACCCCCGGCACACTGTTAGAAGAGATTGCAAGTATTTCCATCCAGCATGGCGGAGATGAGATATTGACATCGCAGAAAGTAACGCTTCAGCTGACAGAAAATGATTCAGAAGTATATTGGGATGAAGACGCCTACTCAGTGGCTTTGAGCCATAACGCGAATACATATTTTGTAAATAACCGCTTCACGGTGGACTTCATAATGGATTTTATATCCTTCTGGGATTTGAGAGGACTCGCTATAGAGGCAGTCGACTCGAGTGAAAGCTCAGAGCCTATGATGAGTAGAATCCTCGCGTGGCAAGAAGAAAGAGTGGACTCACCGGAGAAACCTTTCGGCCCTTATCTCGAGCCGTGTTGGATAGTGAGTGGTGGGACTTTGTCTTCGGTATGTTGGACAGCCGATAGTACTAACAGTCCAGTGATATGGACCACGCCTGATAAGCCAGGAGTATATGCAATTAAGTTAGTGGTGTCGGATGGCGAAACATTTGTTGCGA
>CAXGQC010000173.1:0-2068 GCA_964011795.1 uncultured bacterium
GGGAGTCTCGTATGAACCTTAGCTGCCTTCAAAAAGACCTGAATTCTGGTGTCTCTGCTGTTGCTAGGGCAATTCCAAAGAGTCAAAATCCATTAGCCGGACAATTGTTAGCAAAAACTGATGGCGACGATCTACTATTGGTTGGTACTGATGGAGAGACAGTTGCTATTACCTATCGGGTGAAAGCAGCCATAGGATCTCCTGGGGAAATCACGATGGAGAAATTGAGACTAAGTAGTCTGATTGGAAATCTGCCAAATGATGAAGTTACTCTTGAATCCGCGGAGTCCGGCTATCAAGCCATCGTCCGATGCAGACGAACTAAAGCAGAAATAGCTGGGTTCAATCCGACCGAGTTTCAAGTAACTGAATTTGACGGGGCAACTTCCATAGAACTCCCTCCCGCGGAACTCAGGAAAGCTCTTAGTCGGACGGTTATCGCCGCAGCACAAGATGATTCACGACCAGTATTGACTGGGGTTCAGTTTGAATTCACACCAGGAAATTTAAGACTCGGAGCAGCTGACGGTTTCCGCTTATCAGTGCATACACTCGACTTGCCGTCTTGCTCAATCACTCGAACATTAATTATTCCTCGCGGTATCGTCAGAGAGGTGATTCGATTAATTGACGAACTCCCTGAGGATGCCACAGAGGGGGTGTCGATCCATCTTGAAGACGGTGCTGAGTCAGATACCCGTGTGGCGTTATCGGTTGGCCCAGCCCGTATAACTGCTAGCCTAGTGCAGGGTAGTTTCCCGTCATATGAGCAGCTAATACCAGCTGATCACGAAGTGAGTATAGAAGTTTCTGTAGGCGCATTGTCAGAAACCGTGAGACGCGCAGAAGGATTTGCACGTGACTCTTCGAACATAGTCCGATTTATGGCTGAGCAAGACAATGATGATTCTGGAAGTAGCCTCCGAATCAGAGCGCAGGCGGACGAGTCCGGTACCTATGAGGATGAGATAGATGCTGTAATCGAGGGTGGAAGCTCAAACATTGCCTTCAATATTGCTTATATCAGGGATGTACTGGCTGTTCTAGATTCAGAATCAATCAGACTAGAGATCACTTCATCTGGCAACCCCGGAGTGGTTAGGGCAGTTGATGATGACCGCCTAACCCACGTGGTTATGCCAATGTATGTCCAATGGTAGATCGCACTAAAGCACCATAGTCAGTTCGCCAAACTCCATTTCAACAATATCGGCCCTTAGGTTAGTCGTGGTTAGTGCCTGCTTTACGGGCTCTAAGTCGTCAAGGGCTGGATTACCAGTTCCAGCAAAATCGTCGTAGTGACCTAGAATTACTGACGCTGGATCGAGCAAGGCGATTTCGTCCATTAAAAAATCTATTCCAGAGCCCTGAACTGGCTCACCATCGATATTCCCGCGACCTGCTGCTGCTAACAAAGCAACATCTGGATCCAATTCTCTGATTATGTTCGAATAGTGACCCATCGTGTCTTTAAAAAAAATCGACCCATAAGGGCTTTCAATCAGATAGCACAATGCTCCTCCATCCCCGCGAGGGGTTTGTTTGAACCAAGGAAGGGGGCTCGCCTCACGTGACCCAAAGCGGTTCTCGAGTAGATCAAGTCGGTCTTGATGAAAAACGCCTTCGTGACCAAAACAAGCATCCTCGAGCCGTCCAAGTCCGTTCTGAGTCGGTATCCATATGTGTGAATGCAGAGACGGAAAAACAGTGACCGCCACATCATCGCTCAATCGCAGGCGCTCGGTACCGGCGACGGAAATAATATGGTTCTCTGCGATGTTTTCCTGATCAATCATAACTCTGGCAGTTTCATAAGAACCGATGAGGGTGGCTCCTGTATTCTGAATAATTGTCTCGGCACCCCAAAGATGATCCCAGTGCGAATGTCCAACCAATATATAGTCACACGCGGTCACGTCAGCAGTAACGAGTCCGACATCGGGTGCTGTGGCTGGTCGATCAAGGTACGCGTCGAGAAAGATTGTGAGGTCGTCAATTTTCAGTCTGTATGTTGAACATCCAAACCATTCGATACTAATCCCCATGCGGAACCTTCAATCGCTAGCCG
>CAXGQC010000174.1:0-2058 GCA_964011795.1 uncultured bacterium
GCATGATAGGTACTTCATAGATTGATTTTGCCGTTTTTAAGGGGATAACTGCATTAGGTTCAACATTGCAGAACTGGGCAATTTTGTCGCAAAGCTCTGCGGGAATTTCTTTCTCCGAACGAGTGACGATAAGATCTGGTTGAATTCCAAATGATCTCAAAGTACGAACTGAGTGTTGAGTAGGCTTAGTTTTTAGCTCATTAGTTGCACCGATTTGCGGTAAAAGTGTCACGTGCACGGAAAGCGTTTGGCCTGGGGCAGACGCATACCGCATTTGCGCCACTGCCTCAAGAAACACCTGACCCTCGATATCTCCGACTGTTCCTCCGACCTCAACGAGGACGACTTCGGCACCTAGTGTTTCCCCCGCCAGTATGATTCTTCTTTGGATCTCGTCCGTTATATGTGGTATTGCCTGAACGGTTTTACCCTCATAGTATTGGCCGCTTCGTTCTCGATGGATAACTTCTTGGTAAATCTGTCCACTCGAGGATGAGTTCGAACCTGACAAATTGACATCGAGGAATCGTTCATAATGACCAAGATCTAGATCTGTCTCCGCGCCATCGTCAGTGACAAACACCTCTCCATGCTGATACGGAGACATAGTCCCGGGATCCACGTTGATGTAAGGATCTAGCTTAAGGATTGACACCTTCAGGCCTCGTGACTTGAGGATTTGTCCAAGAGATGCGGTGACGATCCCTTTACCAACAGAGGATACAACCCCACCTGTAACAAACACATACCTAGTCATGTGGCTCCGTAATTCCCTACGGGACTACAGTCTAAAGCATCAGCGACAGTCTTGCACTGTGCCTCACGAACCAGCACTCAGTTTGGTGCGAGTATGATTAAAGTATCGGGAGAAATATCGATGTCAGAGAAAATCTATTTAGCAGGGATTCTTACCATTAGTGATAAGGGTTCGATTGGTGAGAGGAAAGACACATCTGGACCTGCCATACAGGATCTTCTCTCTCAGCAACCCCTAAGTATTTTGGAACAACAGATAGTGCCTGATGAAAGAAATCTGATTGCCGACACTCTTATCTCCTGGGCCGATGACAAACTGTTGCATCTTATTATCACGACTGGTGGTACTGGTCTTTCGGAACGGGACGTCACTCCTCAAGCAACAGAATCAGTAATTGACTACCGAATTCCAGGGATAGAAGAGGCGATGCGAGCAAATGGTATGCGACAGACTCCGTTTGCTATGCTGTCCAGATTAGTTGCAGGTGTCCGTAATGGTACGCTGATAATTAATCTCCCCGGAAGTGAAAAGGCAGTCACAGAGAACCTTCAGACGATTATGCCGGTTTTGAGTCATGCCCTTGGACAAATTAATGGTCATAAGGATGCAGATAGTCATTAGTCAGAGATGGGGAAATGGTGAGATTCGATATTATTACCTTGTTCCCTGGGATGTTCGGAGGTCCTCTAGATGACTCGATAATTGGTCGTGCCCGCGAGAACAAGATCATAGAAATATTCTTACATGATCTTCGACATTATGCCAGTGATAATCACAGGACCGTGGACAGTTCTCCCTTTGGCGGAGGGGCGGGGATGCTTTTGATGCCGGGTCCACTATTTGAAGCGGTGGACCAAGTGTCCTCACAGACCGAGGGTGAATCCAGAACAATCGCAATGAGTGCAAGCGGTCGTCCCTTATCTGAAGAGATTGTTGCCGATCTAATTGGATGCCCTAATCTTATTTTGGTCTGCGGTCGCTACGAGGGTATGGATGAACGATTTTTGCAGAACAAGGTCAATGATGAGATATCCGTAGGAGACTTTGTTGTTTCTGGAGGCGAATTACCCGCCATGGTGCTCATAGATGTACTTGCCAGACAACTCGAAGGGGTTCTTGGGAGTTCGGATTCCCTTAAGGAAGAGTCATTTGGGACTGGGTTGCTCGAGTACCCTCAGTACGCTCGTCCAGCAAATTACGAGGGGTGGGAGGTGCCTTCAGTATTGCTCTCGGGCAATCACGCAAGAATAGCTCGCTGGCGTGAAATGAAAAGCCTCGAGAGGACAGTCCAGAGGAGACCC
>CAXGQC010000175.1:0-2057 GCA_964011795.1 uncultured bacterium
TTTCGACGTCGACGCTTACTTGCTCCCGACTGACTCCCAGTTCCTTGAGCCCTATTTCCACTGCCTCTTCGACGCTTCTTGCGCTTACCGTCGCCTGTCTCGGCTGATCCGATTTCTGCCTCGCCATCATCCAACTCCAATTCTGCCTCATCAGCTAATCCCGAACGATCATCAGAAGACTCAGCGTTCGATTTTCTTTTATCAGTGTCAGCCGTCCCCGACGGCGGAACAAAATCCGGCATACCTATGCGGCTCCGAACAAAATTTGGGATAAGTGAACCCCACCGGAAATCACCTGGCCCTACAAAAATCCACTGCAATACGATTCCAATAATCGTACTACTACCCCAATAAAGCCCCAACCCTGCCGGAGTTGCAAGTACGAACCACGTGAACATAAGGGGAAACATCCACTGCATCATAGTTTGCATCTGCTGTTGGTTCTGCTGCTGCCCTCTGGCACTCAGGTTCCGACTGGATGAAATCCTCTGCTGCAACCACATTGCACAAAACACGATGATCGCGAGAAACAAATCTCCGTCGGCACCCAAATCCAACCACAGAAAATCACGTGAAAGAGGGATAGCCGCCTGCAGCCATGCCACGTCGTATAACCGGTCCGAAAGTTTTATTATGGACTCAGGTGTACTGCCTAAAGTTATCCTGATAACTTGATATAAAGCAATGAAAATCGGTAACTGGATCAATTGAGGACCCAGGCAGCCCAGAGGATTCACTCCAGCCTCTCGATATAATTTCATAGTTTCTTCTTGTCGCCGTTTTGGATCTGAATATTGCTTCTGGATCTCCTGCATTCGAGGCTGAATCTCCTGCAGGTTCTTCATTGAATTCAACATCCTTATGGTTAAAGGGAACAATAAAGCTCTCGAAATAAAGGTGAACAATAGAAGTGCAAGACCATAGTCACCAAAGGCGATGTTAGTGAGCCCCACCATCACATTAATTAATGGCGTCTCGAGGAACGTCTGCCAGATTGCCCCTATCGGCATATGATCTCCCTCAATTCTCTATACATCTGATACCACTCTATTCACCAGTAAACACCGTGCGAATAGCACCGCTATTAGCATCTATTTCAAACAACGCGTGGGCCTTTGATAAAAGTAGAATCTGTCCCTCATATATGAACAGATCGGCATACACCTCGTCGTCTACCCTGCTGGCCCACCGTACGCTCCCGGTATCAGCATCAAGTCCCAGCAAAGCACCTTCTCGATCCGCAAGGACAAGATCGTCACCCACGATCGCTGGCCGAGACCTGAAATTTGATTCAGGCATATCCTTAGACCAAACGATAGAGCCTGTACTGCTATCTAGGCACAAAACCGATCCCCTAGTCGTTGCCGCATAAACCTTCGCCCCCTTGGAGACCAAAGGCCCTGCAAACCATCCGTTACCGCTCACTGACCAATCAATCGAAAAGTCCTTGAGATTCACTCGATGCACTTGGCCACCAAAGGTACCGAAATACATCGAATCCCCTACCAACAAACCGTCCCCAGGCACTCCGCCGCCCAGATCAACTGAATCTATGATCTCGCCTGACTTACCACTAATTCGCATAAAAGTGCCTTCGCCTATGTCGACTACTAGAAGATCGTCATTATAAATTTGTAAGCTGGACCAAATCCGACCAACCCCAATGTCCCACTTAGCCTCGATTTGCCCTGTTGCATCTGATATTTTCAACAGTGAACCCTCATCAGTACCAACAAATATTGAAGATCCAAGCAGCGCCGGCGTAGAAATAACCACTTCACCAATTTCTAGAGCCCAAACTTCGCTAGGACTCTCTGTAATTCCATTCAATGACGATAGTTTTCGTAAAATTCCACTAGTCGAAACAACATAGAGCACATCACCTGGCACAACCAATGGTCTGGCATAAAACGGATCCGAGCTCCAGTCATCAGCAGAGCCTCCTCCAAAAAGACCGGAAAGGAAGCCACCACCAGAGTCACTCACCTCAGCCACACGCTCCGGGTACCACCAAAATGGCTCCTCCGAAGATTTCATTCGCCCATCAATAAGAGCTA
>CAXGQC010000176.1:0-2019 GCA_964011795.1 uncultured bacterium
TAAAAAGGTATAGTCTCTTCGAGCATTTGTGCAATCTCACCAAGAAAAAAAGGTGCTCCTCCTATGTGGTCTTCATGCCCGTGCGTAAAGAACACCCCTCTTAGTTTTGCCACTCTTTCTGCTACGTAGGTGTAGTCACTAATTATGAGATCGACTCCGGGGTGAAGAGGATCAGAGAACATTACCCCGACGTCGATAATTATCATGTCGTCTTTGGTCTCGACGATCGTCATATTTCGCCCGATGTCGCCGTAGCCACTAAGCGCGATTAAGCGAACAGTCGGGTGTTTGATTTCAGGCAATGCAGTCTGGTCCGGAAAAAGATTATCTGTCACTGTTAGTAATCTCCTTGAGTTCAATTATTTTGTTGCTCGATGAATCTAGTTGGGGGGCGGGACTACGTTCACGGACTAACTTTTGGATCTCTGCAAAATCTGCTTGAATAAGTGGTAGGTTATTTGGTTGGTTTCTTAGAACATATGCGGGATGAAACACTGGTACTATCCATCGGCCTGATTCAAGTAAGGGAGTGCCTCTAATTGCCGTAATTTTAGCCCCTGGAAACCAGCGTGTCATCGCGAATTTACCGAGTGTGACGATTACGCGGGGATTCACTAGCTCTATTTGTCTGTCTAGGTAGTCTGCACAAGTGGCGACTTCTATGTTGCTTGGATCGCGATTATCGGGAGGACGACATTTGACGACGTTAGTTATATAAACTGATTCGCGACTTCGTCCGATATCCGTGAGTAATCGGTCTAGTAGTTGCCCGCTTCTTCCGACAAAAGGAAGTCCTTGCTCATCTTCATTTCTTCCCGGTGCCTCGCCAATGAGCATCAAATCACAGGGTATGGGTCCGCTCCCGGGTACGGTCTGTGTTCGATAGCGTGCGAGCTCACATTTTGGACAGTCGGCTATCTCACGATAAAGATCAATACCTGCGGCTGGTAAATTCATGTTGTTAGTCTGTGAGTTCATCAGTGATGATCATAGTTCACTTGATACCAAAGGTACTACTTGCCTGGACGCACCAACCAAGCAAGTCCGACACCCACGAAGTAAAGCAGGATCACGGGGCCAGCCACTAATGACTGTGTCACGGGGTCGATTGTGGGGGTTACTATTGCTGAACCAAGAAACGCACCGAGTATTGCCCAGCGCCACCAGCCAAGTAGTTTTTTGGACGTGACAACACCTAATTTAGCCATTCCCATCACGATCAAAGGCGTTTCGAAAGCTACGCCTAGTATCAGCATCATTCGTGTCACGAAGTCTATATACAGTCCGACCTGCCAATCGTCACGGGCCCAACTGTCACCGAAACTCAGTAGGAACACTAAGGACAGAGGGAGCACTACGAAGTAGGCGAACACCAGTCCAACTACGAATGAAAGTGAACCGCCAATTACGATAGGAAGGATCCATTTCTTTTCATGGCTTTCTAGGGCAGGTGTGACGAATCGCATCGTTTGATAGATGAGGACTGGCATAGATACTGTGAGTCCGCCCAACAGTGCAACTTTGAACAATGTAACAATTCGGTCTAGAGGTCCAAGTGACTGCGGCGTCCAATCAGGGTCAGTGGATCGAGCAGGTTGGAGCATTAACTCAATGAACTCGAATCCAACAGTAGGAATTAGTAAAACCCCTGTACTCACAGCGATCGCTATGGCCGCCCACATGACTCGAGTACGTAATTCGAGGAGATGCTCGATTAAGGTCATCTCCTCCGTATTCTCGGGCTCAGCTCCTAATTCACGTGGAGTTTGATTATCGGTATTAGAGCCTGAAATCATGGGTTTTATTCCTGAGGCCTATGCTGTTCTAAGAGTCGTTCTCTGATTTTTTATCGGAGATGAATTGCAGTCCCTGTGGTTTCTCTGACTCGTCGGGTTCCGCTGCGGAAGGATTGGCCTGAATGATGTCGCTAAAATCCGCAGCTGTTCCAACTGCTGTCTGAACGTTTTGCCCTTCGGTCGACAGATCCTTCTCGAGTTCTGTCGTGATTTCTCGCAGCTC
>CAXGQC010000177.1:0-2017 GCA_964011795.1 uncultured bacterium
CACCCCTCGACCTTAGAGTGAATAAGAGAGAGAATTAATTCTCCGTGCTTAATAGTACAGAATTAGTCGATGAGTTAGAGCGTTTTCATATTGGGGGAACCCGTGACAAATTTGGGACTTCTTAGCCAGTTGGCCGAAGAGCGGCCTGCCGATAAAGAACCTCTTCCTGATTTCGGTGTAGGGGATACAGTTCGCCTGATGCTTTGGATATCCGAGGGATCCTCCTCTAGCCAAGACAGTTGGCGATTGCAACCATTTGAAGGCACAATCATCCGAATGAAAAAAGGTCAGGCTGGTAATTTCACCGTACGACGAGTGCAGAGAGGATTCGGGGTTGAACGGACGATACCATTATCGTCTCCCAGGCTCGAGTCGCTCTCTGTCACACGAAAAGGGAAAGTTAGAAGATCCCGACTGTATTACCTGAGGGGTAGAACTGGGCGGGCTGCTAGAGTCAAGGAAGCTAATCGAAGCTAATACGACTATCATCGTTCTCGATGACCGTTCCTCCGCAGTTCAAGTCCTATGCCAAGGTGGCTGTTAATACTCCGAATCCCACTGGACTTACTTTTTCATATGAAATCCCCAGTCATCTAGAAGCACGAGTCGGTCAGTTTGTTATCGTGCCATTCGGTAGGCAATTGCTCCAAGGGATAATTGTTGAGGCGCCACTTGATACCCCTGGTTTCGATCCCGACCAAGTTAGGCCTATCAGTGGTGCTGACGAGACTGATTTCCGCCTTGCAGTTGAACAGATAGACCTAGCTAAGTGGATGGCTAATTATTATTTCACTCCACTATGGAGTGTCCTCAAATTATTTTTTCCTGCGAGTCTCTTACGATCACCGGTGAAATTTTATCTAATTTCATCGGACTCTGAAGATGCGGTTCATCCTAATCAGATCGCCATATCAAATGATCAACAATTGATTCTCGATCAGTTGGGAAAAGAACGGTCAGTGGAGGAGAGACTATTTCTTGATCGCATGTCACGGGTCATGCCGCGCTCTCGCTTATCAGTTGCCCTTCGAACACTCGTCAAGTTGAAGCTTATCAGCGAACGCTTCGATCTTGGACTGGCTCCTGGCAAACCTAGGGTCGAAAATATGTTCCAGTTAACAACAGAGGCTTTGCAGAAGCATGTCGAGGTCATTGATTTTGTGAAACTTAGTCGCACGGTTGACGCAAAACTTCTTCGTCTTGTGCTCGCGGAAGGAGGTGTA
The DNA here is from genome assembly GCA_964011795.1 of uncultured bacterium. GTDB lineage: Bacteria > Chloroflexota > Dehalococcoidia > UBA2979 > UBA2979 > UBA2979. The sequence continues at coordinate 1,224 of CAXGQC010000177.1, forward strand.
AACGTTGACATGATTAACGCTCGCGGCCATAACTGGAAACGAGCAACGGACAAACTATTGACTCAAGGCATACTCGGAATGGAAAATCAGAAAATATCAGTGCGCTTGAATAATGCCGAACTCAATAATTATCTTGAATCGACTGCAATGACCAGACTGGAAAGGGAGTCATTGCAGATACTTAAAGCCCTTATGGAGTTGCATTCACAGTCGGGCCAGAGAACTTTCACTCGAGATCACATTAAGAGATGGGGGATCGAGAGTAAAAGCATTGGTAGAGCCGTCGAACTCTTGCGTACGAAAGGCCTTGTGGAAACAATTCAAGTTCTTAAGGAGCGGAGTCCGCTGGAACCGTATGTGATTTCACAGACTCCAGCGAAGACACTCGTTGATCAACAGCAGTCTGCCGTGGATACCATAATAGAATCACTTGAGTCAGATTCCGGACAGCAATTTTTGTTGCATGGTGTCACTGGCAGTGGGAAGACGGAAGTATATATCGAATGTATACGTCATATCAAAGCTCTGGGTAAAAAGGCCCTTCTGATGGTCCCAGAGATCGCACTCACCCCTCAGATGATTAGAAGGATTGCGGAGCAATTTCCTGGTGAAGTAGGCGTGATGCACTCTGGCCTGTCGCGAGGCGAAATATTTGATGAGTGGCATGCGATAAAGCGAGGAGATTACCTAGTTGTTATCGGTTCTCGTTCGAGTATTTTTGTACCTCAAAAAGATATTGGGCTGATCATTCTGGATGAATCTCACGATAACTCGTACAAACAAAGTCAGCAGGA
>CAXGQC010000178.1:0-2008 GCA_964011795.1 uncultured bacterium
ATTCGAGGCACAATGAGTCTTGAAGATGATAAAGGTCGAACCTACGTACTTGGTGATGAACCCGCGACATTGATCGTCCGTCCCCGAGGTTGGCACCTCGTCGAAAAGCATCTGTTTATTGATGATGAACCATGCTCGGCGTCAATTTTTGATGCTGGGCTTTATCTATTTCATAATGCTCAGGAGCGTATTGATCGAGGAACAGGGCCTTATTTCTATCTAGCAAAACTGGAGGGTCATAGAGAAGCCCGTCTATGGAATGATCTGTTCAATCTCGCTCAAGATTTACTCAATATTCCGCGGGGCACTGTTCGTGCAACGGTACTGATTGAAACCATAACCGCGGCATATGAAATGGATGAAATTCTTTTCGAATTGAGAGAGCACATTTCTGGCCTGAACGCTGGCCGTTGGGACTACATTTTCAGTGTTATAAAACGTTTCCGGAATCAGTCAAAATTTATTCTTCCCGATCGAGCCCTCATTGGTATGACCGTACCGTTTATGAGGGCTTACACCGAGCTACTGGTGAAAACATGTCATCGCCGTGGTGCTCACGCAATGGGAGGCATGTCCGCCTTTATTCCAAGTCGCCGCGATGCCGAACTCAACGCGACCGCACTTGCTGCAGTTCAGTCAGATAAAGATAGGGAATCAGGTGATGGATTTGACGGGACGTGGATTGCTCATCCGGATCTCGAGCCAACAGCGAGAGCTGCCTTCGGTAATATCTTAGGCGAACGCGACAATCAAAAAGATCGCCAACGTGACGATGTAATTGCTGATGCTAGTGCACTTAGTGCAGCAGAGCTGACCAAGGGGGAGATAACTGAGGAAGGAATACGGATGAACATTTCCGTGGCCCTTCAGTACTTAAACCAATGGTTAGATGGTAATGGTGCGGCAGCTATTAATAATTTGATGGAGGATGCAGCGACAGCCGAAATAAGCCGGGCGCAGCTTTGGCAATGGTTACGGCATGAGGTCGAACTGGCGGACGGACGCAATATGTCTCGGTCGCTATATGAAGAAATATCCCAATCTGAACTGGCAAGCCTAAAGTCATCAAGCAGCGAGAATCATTTTGATTCTGCAGCTGAAATCCTTGATGGGCTCGTGCTCAATGACGAGTTCGAAGACTTCCTAACCCTGCCCGCTTATAAATACCTCGACTGATTGAGTCCTACCAAGTGTCGATATATGGATATTTTTTCTCCGTGCGCTGCGGTGTGGGCGGCACACTATTGAGTCCCATAACCAGCCAAGATCTCGTTTCTGCCGGGTCGATCACGTCATCGATTCCGTAGCCCGCGCTGGCATTGACGGCTTTTGCTCGGTCATAGGCCCTGTCGACTCGACGTTGATACTCAGCCAAGCGTTCCTCTGGGTCTTCTATGTCCATCAGTTCTTTTCGATATCCGAGCTTTACCGATCCTTCGATTGCCATGCCAGCAAACTCAGCCGTTGGCCAGGCTACCGAGAAAAAGCCCATGAATGAACTTGCTCCACACATTGCTTGGACACCCAAACCGTATGCTTTTCTCACTACAGTGAGGAACATAGGAGTAGTTATATTTGCTCCGGCGTTAAACATTCTTACACAGTGTCGAACGAGAGCAGTTGACTCTACATCAGGGCCAACCATCATGCCGGGGCAATCCATTAGGCTGAGAATAGGGATGTCATATGCATCGCAAAGTTGCACAAACCGCGCGCCTTTGTCGGCACCATCGGAGTCAATCGCACCAGCTATGTGGTGAGGATTATTTGCGATAACTGCCATCGGCTTTCCTTCGACTCTCATAAACGCTGTAATCACACCGATACCAAATTTTTCCCGAATCTCCAAAACGGAATCTTTGTCGGCGATGGTGTCGATAATCTCTCGCATGTCATAGAGTTGTTTGCGATTTTCCGGAACAATATGTCGAAGTTTACGTTGATCAGGGGCTTCCCAGTCACTAATCGGTCCTTGGAAATAGGAGAGATATTTCTTAGCCACCTCAAC
>CAXGQC010000179.1:0-1994 GCA_964011795.1 uncultured bacterium
GAGAGGGTTTCATAATCGATGGCCAGCCTTTGAGCCACGTCAGGGCGATAATTGATAACGACGACGTCTATGTCTTTGACCAAGCGGTGGATAACCTGCTGAGAGTCTTCGTCCTGCAAGTTAATTGCCAGTGATTTTTTGCCGCGATTTAGTCCGATGAAAGTCTTTGACTCAGCGGGTATGAATTGAGCAGCGAGTCTCCATGGCTCTCCGGCTAGGGGTTCGACTTTGATTACTTCAGCCCCGAGATCCGAAAGGAACTGGCAACCTAAAGGCCCTGCGATAATTTGTGTGAATTCAAGTACTTTAATTCCGTTAAGTGGGGATGGGCTCATACTTTCTCATTTCCTGATCTTCTCGCTGGCTATTGGGTGACAGGCCAGCTGAGGTATGATGAATTGTAGCTTGGACATCAGGAATTTGAGTATCCATGAAAAACGGATTTGTAATTTTTAAAACTATGCGCTGTCGGGAGTACGCGAAGATCGTCATTTTGTCACTCGTAGTGGCTCTCGTGTGCGGGTGCGGAGTGGAGGCAGACACTAGCCTGATCCAGCCCGATTCCACGTCAGTGATCAGCGTCGATTCGAGTACCGTTGAAGCCACGACAGTACCAGCAGAGACGGCAACGCCGACGGGCCCGAGTACTATCTCTAATCTCGGCGAGTTCGTGACAAAGTACGGGTACCATCAAGATTGCGCCGAAGGGACACTGTTGGAGATTCCGAAACTAGGTGTCTATAGTCAGGTGTGCGAGCAGTTTGTGCCAATTGGTACGAATATGCCAAACCCATATGGCCCAGCAGACGTCGCACTCTATAACTTGAGTCAATGGAGTCGTCTTGGTGGGACGCCGGGTTCGGGCGAAAATGCGATTTTTGCTGGTCACGTGGATTACAACGCCACAGTCGCCTACGCGGGCGTCAGGTATCGTGGCCCCGGAGTATTCCAAAACCTTCGCTTTCTGACCGAAGGCGACCTAGTGAAAGTGCACGTTGATGGAGAGATCTACGAGTATGAGGTGGTGTGGCAGAGGGAGCTTGATGCCAGTGCAGACTCGTGGAGGGAAATGTGGAGTGCTGATGTACCGGTAGAAAGTATTACTATTTACACGTGTGGCGGTGAGTTTGATGCTAGCACCCGTACTTACAGCCAACGGTTGGTGGTCAGGGCTGAACGCCGCGACCAAAGTTAACGCAGGTGAACGTTATAGAAGACGGTGGTGAATGCAAGTTTCTGAAAGTAGCCGTGATTTTCACCCAGATAGTTCAGAGAGATTTGGCCTGCTGAAGAGACCGACTGCGCTGTCCGATCTTAAATACGATTTAAATGCCGGGGTCCCTGACCCGAATTCTCTTCCATCCGAAGCTTTAGGCCGTGCATTTACCAGGATTCTAGAGGCTAACCCCGAGGAGTCACTCACTTACGATACTATTCATTTTGGCTTTCCTGCCCTAAAAGCATTCGTAGCTCAGAAATATACGGATTCCGTAGTAGGTATTAATGACGACTGGGTCACAATGGTATCTGGTTCAGCTCATGGCCTGGATAATATCGCGTCAGCATTTTTCGATAAGGGCGACGCGGTCATTGTGGGTGCGCCCAGTTATCCCGGGGCCATTAGGACGTTTACCGCTCGTGGTGCATCAGTGTTCGCCGCTCGGCAAGATGCCTTTGGAATAACCGGTGATTCGTTAAAGTTGGCCTTGGCAAAATGCGAGGATGAGGATATTAGAGTTAAGGCAATCTATCTGATTCCGAACTATGACAATCCCTCCTCAGTCTTGATGCCCACTGAGAGACGCAAGGAAATTCTAGAGATTGCACAGAGTCACAAAGTGCTTGTTGTCGAGGATGGTGCATATGCCGGTGTTGATCTGAGCGGTGAACCCCCCAAGTCGTTGTTCGAAATGGCGGGCGGGCAGGGTGTTATTTACTGCGGTACTTTTTCAAAAACTATTGCTACAGGACTTAGGAGCGGCTATCTAATGGCA
>CAXGQC010000180.1:0-1986 GCA_964011795.1 uncultured bacterium
GGAGTACCCACCGTGGGTGGAGAGATTCAGATGCACAGCTCCTACACAGGTAATCCCCTCGTGAATGCAATGTGTGTGGGTGTAGGCCGTAAGGAAAATCTTCTGTCGGCCCGAGCTGAAGGACTAGGAAATCCCCTTGTATTAGTTGGTGCAGATACTGGTCGCGATGGCATTCATGGAGCTACTTTTGCTTCTGTAGAACTTGACGATGACTCGGAATCGAGACGCCCAGCTGTACAAGTGGGTCACCCATTTCTTGAGAAATTATTAATGGAGGCATGTGTTGGACTTGCCGAGCATCACGGTGATTGGATCATCGGTCTTCAAGATTTGGGTGCTGCTGGACTGACGTCCTCGGCGATTGAAGCTGCTGAAAGAGGCAATGTTGGGGTTGAGATTGATGTGAGTCTAGTACCGCGGCGTGCCGAGGGGATGACTGCCTATGAGGTAATGCTTTCTGAGTCACAGGAGCGAATGCTGGTTATCCCTAAAAGTGAGCACGTTTCAGATGTTCTCGCGTATTTCAGAAGTTGGGAGATTAATGCGACAGTGATTGGCTCTGTCACAGGAGACCGCAAGGCAACGATTCGGGATGGAGACAGTATTGAGGCAAGAATCCCGATAGATATTCTCACTGATCCTCCAATGTATATTAACGACACCAACGAAGATCCTGCCGTAAAGATTCTCCGAAATCGAGACTTAGACCAGTATCCTGATCTGCTCCCTGAACAGGCCACTGAAACACTAGTAAAACTTCTGGGGTCGGAGAATCTCGCATCTCGCAGATGGGTTTATCAGCAGTACGACCATCAGGTATTGAATGACACCATAGTCAGGCCAGGTGGTGATGCAGCTGTTGTGAGGATAAAGGGATTGAGCCAGGGCTTGGCTGTTTCTACTGACTGTAATGGCCGTATGGTTTTTCTTGATCCTGAGATTGGAGCTGCAATGGCAGTAGCTGAGGCAGCGAGAAATGTAATTGCTACTGGTGCGCGACCCACAGCGATAACAGATTGTCTCAATTTTGGCAACCCGGAAAAATCAGAAGTTGCTTATCAATTAGAAAAATCAATCGTAGGCCTTTCTCTGGCAGCTAGTATTTTTGATACTCCTGTCATTTCAGGGAATGCGTCGCTCTACAATGAGACACCGGACGGTCAAATATACCCAACTCCGACAATTGGCATGTTGGGGATTATTCCGGACGTTACTCGAAGTATGACTATTTCGGCTGAAGCAGGAGACCATATTCTGTTAGTAGGTGCAGATGTTTCTCAAGATGCGAGCAGTCTCGCAGGATCTGAGTATCAGTCGATCCTGTTTGGAGAAGTTGCTGGCGCACCCGCTATTGATCTGGTCTTTGAACATCGGGTCCATGAATTCGTGTTGAAATTACACAGCGAAGGTTTTCTAAAGGCTGCTCATGATGTGAGTGATGGAGGTTTAGCCATCGCTCTCACTGAAATGTGTATGTCCAGTCGCCTTGGATTTCGACCTGAAAGCTGTCCAATCGATGGTCGACTTGATGCTTCCTATTTCGGCGAAGCTCCATCCAGATTTTTAATTGCCTCTATTGAGCCGAGTCGCGTGATTGAACTCGCCAATCAGGCTGAAATCCCAGTGACGTTACTTGGTCAGGTTAGCGATGATACGCAGTTTAATTTTTGCGATATTCAGATTGATATACAAGATGCTTATGCGGTTTGGGATTCTGGGTTGGGCAATATACTTGATCGTTAAGTGACGAGAATTAGATACGGGAGGATGAGGTTCGATGCGCGCTGCAGTTATCGTGTTCCCAGGTACTTGGAGTGATTCAGATACGGTATGGGCGCTTGCCCAGGTAGGCGTGAAGGCTGATCGTGTTTGGCATCGAACATTGAGTATATCCGACTATGATCTGATTGTTTTGCCGGGTGGATTTTCCTACGGTGATTATCTTCGTTGCGGCTCGATCGCTCAATTTTCTCCGATTATGCAGTC
>CAXGQC010000181.1:0-1985 GCA_964011795.1 uncultured bacterium
CTCATATCTCCGAATGTTGAGATTGGGGATCCAGATGATCCTATCGCAATCGAAGCATTTGCAAAAAAATGCGATGTGGTTACTTTAGATCATGAATTAGTAAATGCCGAAGGCCTCAAGCTTGCTATTGAAGCCGGAATCCCTGTTCGGCCTACCCCAGAGACGCTTCGGTATGCCCAGGACAAGCTATATCAGAGAAATCAGTTCACCGCCCTCGGGTTGCGGGTGCCCAAGTTCAAAGCTCTCGTGGACGAAAGCGATCTTCTTGACTTCGGCTCAGACGTTGGCTGGCCACTCGTAGTAAAGAGTGCCACAGGCGGTTACGACGGGCATGGTGTTTGGATTGTGCATTCTAAAGCAGACGGTCAGGCTTTACTGGAGCAACTCTGGGGAAACGGACTACGTGTTTTCGGCGAAGAGCTGATTGACATACAGATGGAACTGGCCGTCCTGTTAGCTCGCCGGACGACTGGTGAAATTGCAATGTACCCAGTGGTTGAAACCTATCAAAAAGATGGAATATGTCATGAGGCTTCCATACCGGCTGCAATCAGTGATGAGATTCGGGCTTCCGCCGAAAACGTAGCCACCATAATTGGCGAACATATAGAAGTGGAAGGAATTATGGCAGTCGAGCTATTCCTTGACTCCGAAGGACAGCTCACTGTGAATGAGATAGCAACCCGCCCTCACAACAGTGGTCATTTGACAATCGATGGATGCAGTACCTCACAGTTCGAAAACCACATGCGAGCGGTGATGAATTGGCCACTAGGATCAGCAACACCCCTCAAGAATTCGGCAGTGATGGTTAATATCCTTGCGGCTGGCGAAAAAAATCCCCTAGCCTCCATGCCGGATAGCCAAAGTACGGACACTGCAATACATCTCTACGGTAAAATCCCACGAGAGGGGCGTAAAATCGGACACGTGACGGCTATTGGAGATGACAGAAAAGATGTAGCTCCGAGGGCTCGTTCGATCGCTAGTAAATTACGAGGCGACAGTTAAAATCAGTTGAAACCGCAGAGGTGAGATTATGCCAGTTGAACACCCTATCGTAGGAATCGCAATGGGTAGTGACTCGGATCTCCCAACAATGCAGGACGCAGCCGACCTACTGGATGAGCTTCACATTGCATATGAAATTCGGATAATCTCCGCTCATAGAACTCCAGAAAAAATGATCGAATACGGAAAAACTGCATCCGATCGAGGACTGAAAGTCGTGATTGCTGGAGCAGGTGGTGCAGCTCACCTGCCAGGCATGCTCGCTGCTGTCACTACCCTGCCTGTAGTAGGTGTCCCCGTGAAACTGTCACAATTGGATGGAATAGATTCCCTACTATCGATCGTACAAATGCCAAAAGGTGTTCCGGTAGCGACCGTGGCCATAAACAACTCGAAAAATGCAGGACTTCTCGCGGCCCGGATAATCGGAATCGAGAATGCGGCCATTAGGGAACAGTTGATTGAGCTCCAGAAGAGCACAGCTGACGAAGTGGATTTGAAGGACTTGAAGCTTCAAGGCCAATAAGCAGTTAGCTCCGCCCTTGGGTGGGCCGTATCGATCCGGGGACCTCTTTCCCTGCCTCCTCGAAGGCCTTCGCAACGACTCCACCTCGAGGGCCTCGGTATATTTCGGACAGATTCTCCGAGACCCAACTAGCTGACTCACTGATACTCTCAAGCTGGCTCTGAAAATGAGGCATTACGTATCGGGCCCAGAGTTCATATGACTGCTTGGTGTGTTCGGAGCTTGCCCACTCGTGAGCCAGCCCGAGAAACGCGCCGAAGCCACCTGTCCTGTCTAACAAATCACTGATCGCTGTAATCGCATCATCCGGTGTGCCGATTATCGCGCCACCTCTCGCTGCAACTTCATGGATATCTTCGTCCGTGTCCGAAACTCTGCCGAGCACCTTCTGAAAGTAATCCACGTTATATGCCCTTGCTCCCTCACGAACCTGTTCGAAAGCCTCCTC
>CAXGQC010000182.1:0-1968 GCA_964011795.1 uncultured bacterium
CGAACTATCCATCGCTTCTTTTACCGATAGAAAATCTTTGCTCTCTCTATTCTGGCTAATTTTCGACTTGGCTACTACTTTAGTCACGTCGAATCTAAACGCCACGATATTCTCGATCATCTGATCCATATAGTCCCGTGGAGCGTCAGCCATTTTCCATTCTTCTTCACCAAAATATGTTCGCTCATACTTTTTAGTGAGTTTGCCAACTATCTCGATTTTCTCTTTTTTGGAATGACGAAAATTTAATTCACCGTGGATATGTACAACCTGGTAATTCCAAGTGGGTACATGTCGATGGGTCTCGAGTTTTGTAGGGTACAAATTAGGAGATATGTAAGAGTCTTCAGCCTGAAAAATAGCTATCGAATTAGTACCCTCTGGAAACATTTCGTGGAGCGAATTTGCTTTAGCCACATGACCAATGTACTGATCTTCTTTATCAAGCATCATGGGAATGTGATTAACTATAAATTCTTCCCCGGAAAAGCAAACCAAGGTGGCTAAAGGAAACTCTTCAACCAGTCTTGCTATCTCCTGTTTGTCATTTTCTGTGAAGTGCTCGGGTACGTACATTACACAACTACTTACTTAATCTATCGTCTGATCGGTCTGCGCAAATCATATTAGATTTCACGCACAACACAAGCATCTAGTGATCTCTTCGACTAGTCCTCACAATAATCCTAAGGATGTTCAGAGTGAGAAGAATCAGCCCTACGCCCAAAAAAATGAATGCAAATGGCAAGAACAGGCTGTCCCTGAGTATCCCGTCTGAATCAACATATCCATAAAATATATTCTGAATCAGTCCGGATACTATGCCGAGACTGATGAAGACGATCCCTGCTATCGAAAGTTTAGACATAACTTAATATTCATTTCTAGAAAACTAGATGTTACCCTCAGCAGAATTTAACGCAGTTTGTCGATGAGTCCATCATGGACCGAATTTTTGGGGAAGAAATATATGCAGCGATTTTACAAATTTGAGCAGGTATTCAACGTGAGAGATATCGGTGGCTACGCGACATCTACAGGGAAAAATACTCGCTGGAAACAACTATTCAGATCTGCTGAGCATCAGAGAATGTCCCAAGATGAATTAAATAATTTCCAGTCAGAGGTGGGAATCAAAACAGTAATAGACTTTCGTTCGACGGGTGAAGCGGATGATCCTCGAGGTGTAGGAGCTATTTCTGACGTGGCAATGACACGGCATCACCTCCCGATGGGTGATGCCGATAGTAAACACAAATCGAAACAAACAGGTACCTGGGATCCAGACTATGTGAGGCTGCTTGAAAACCAGAAGGCCAAATGGCTAGAAGCGCTGACTGTCGTCACTGAGCCCGACAATCATCCAGTCCTGTTTCACTGCGTCACTGGAAAAGATCGCACGGGAGTGTTTGCTGTTCTCGTGCTGGGAATCCTCAATGTGTCAGATGAGGACATTCTTTCTGATTACGAACTGTCCCACGAAGGGATGAACGACTTGATTCAGAGTCTCAGAGATCGAGGTGTGATCGGTAGAGATGAGACGCCTAATCCGGGACTTGGCGTTGATGGATCAGCAATGGCGCTAGCGATCAAACATATTCATACTGCCTACGGCGGGTATCGCGAATATGCACGTGACTGTGGAGCAGATGACGCACTTTTTGCAAAGCTTGAACAGCTTCTTCTCGAATAAGTCAGAACGTTGGAGCTACTAGTGCTTGTTGTCCAACAATAAAGCTACTCAACTATCGGAATCATCACCTGTGTCTCGATTTTTACCCCAGATTCAGTTATTACCTTGGCATTTTCGGGGTCGCTCATGAACGCTTGGATTGCCTCTAGTGACTCAACTTCAAGGCAGACGTGAACCATGTTTGGATTCTGGGCTTCCATGCCAGTGTATACCGTCTCGATACCTGCTTCTTTTCTAGCCGGTTCATGGGCCATAAAAGTACTTTTCCAATGTTC
>CAXGQC010000183.1:0-1967 GCA_964011795.1 uncultured bacterium
TAAGGAGCACCCTGGAGGATTCGAATCGCCTACCCTAATCGATCATGCCAGCATTGCGTAATCGTACCTTTCCATTGCGATATCGATACATAACTCAACATCGTCGACTAGAAGATAGCGCTCTCGCACGAGCTTTTCGGCGGCTTCTCGAATGAGTCGACGATAAGTCTCACGGCCACCGTAGCGTCGCTCGATCTCAGCTACTCCAAAAAACTGGGTGGATCCCACATATTCCACCAGCTGACCGACACCACCAGACCTAGGATGGCGTGGGTTAAACCCAGTGTGGGTACCAATCGGTACGCTGATATCCGGCATTGCAATACCAGCTATCTCATTGCCGTCTTCGTTAACTGACGAAACGATGGATTCGTATGGCTTACCAATCGGGTTAGACGGGAGCCAAGCAACTCCTACCTCAGCTGTGGGGCCAAGGTCGAGTGGACGGATTCGATTCAATTCAGTTGAGGTAGGAAGTGCCAGACCTGCAATCTTGGCTAGGGACCCCAACAGTTTAGAGCGCGTAACGGCTGTTCCATCAGATAGCCGTGGATAGCTACTAGCTGGCGGTTCTAGGTCATCTTTGACCCATGCGAGCAGATTACTTAACGCCGCCCGAATGAGTGGTCGATAGTCAATAATATTCAACCCATTGCCAGTGGGACCATACTTACTCTCACTCAACAGCGGCAACGTTCCCGCTGAATGCTGGGTCGATGCAAAGAGATACCGCCGCACGTTATCTGGTAATGGCACGTCTGCCTCAGTCTGCAAATCAACATGAGTGAGACCAGCATCCCCCCGCCAGTATTCAGCCGAGGTGTCTGTATAGAAAATCTTTGGCACACCACCGCGCTCGCGTTGTGCATCTAAAAGGCCAGCAGTAGCACCGGTCGGATCAGTTTGTGCGTCATCTGCGTACGGGAACAAATGACCAAAGCTCGGGGTCGGCTGGACAGAGGGCTGTGCGTAACGATGGTTAAATTCTCCACGTCGCCCTCCTGCGACATGCACTAATAGTCCATCGAACGCCTGTTTTTGTTCCTCATCTACGTTCAGTCCGTTATACAGAAAGGTACGTAAAAAACGACCACACTGCGACAGGCCTTCGCCAATTACATGCTCCACGGGGTTCACTGGGCTTGTTGACCCTTTTAACCAAACCGCAAAATCTCGCATTGCAATCAAACCAGTGCCCACAACCGGACACTGACGTGGAATGTACAGAAGGTCATAGATCTTGCCAGCTTGAAACCCTTCGTCAACACGCACGCGGTCTTCTTCAAGTGTCCAGCGGTCACGTGGTACTAGGGTAGCTGCACCATATGGCGTATCGCGCACTAGGAGCTCAGCATCTGGATCATTCAAGATCGCTGGCGGGATCGTCACATGGTTTGGTCCTACCCCTACATGCTGATCTGTCAACAATAGTTCGTCCTGATTCACTGGAACCTGAAATCGCAACTGCATGCGCCCTCCATCTGGTTCAGTGACGAGCGGGGCAGATAGGCCCATTCGGCCTGATTCACGCGGCACATCACATTGCCAGCCGCAAAAAGCGACCGTCCACCCATGTCGCAGCAAATACCCATCACCTGCTTCGATCAAATGTGGATCTTCCGGAAACGAAGTGAGATTGAACAGTCGGGGTGCCACGCGGCCGCCGCGGTTTGGCACGTCGAGTAACGCGGCACCATTTCCACCTTCGAGAGGGGCAAGAATAGTGAAATCACCACTGAACCGAACCAACCCATCTCTATCGCGGGTCGCATTGCCTAAATCCACAATGAGTGTATTAGCAGGATCTTCTGGATCCACCGCGTACTGTACGATCCCATCAATGCGCTCGTACACCAGGCCATCACCAAATTTCTGCCCACCGCAATACAGATCACGTGAATGGATATCAATATCGGTGACAGGCATGGTACGGGCCCCTTCGTAGATTGGAAGGAGGATATCACTCA
>CAXGQC010000184.1:0-1905 GCA_964011795.1 uncultured bacterium
CTTCTTCACCAATTGCCAGAGTTTTGTAGGAATTTTTATCAATAGCTACCACAGTAGGCTCATCTATAACGATACCTCTACCACGTATCGAGACTAGTGTGTTTGCCGTCCCTAAATCTATACCAATATCATGAGATATCGGACCGAGGAGTAAATTGAGCATTGTAGAGAATGGATTCCGCATGAATCTCCAGTACTGATGGTTCTGTATAGAGACATTCTAATATAAATGGCCTGCCGCCGAGTGCAGCTACCTAGCTAAGAAATATCTGGTCTATTGACCAGCCAATCATGAACGTTACTGAAGCCACTCCCAGCCCCAGTACCATCTGTCTCAAACCAGATTTCAGTACATTCCTTCCCGTCAGGAATGTAACCAGTGCTCCGAGCGCAAAGAGTCCCAAAGCACATAGCAATGCGCCGGCAAATATATGTAAATTAGAATTACCAAAGAAAAACGGGATAATGGGAATTATTGCTCCAATTGAAAACAAAGCAAACGATGAGAGTGCAGCTTTATAGGGCGAACCAATATCGTCAATAGATATTCCTAACTCTTCACGTACCATCGCATCTCTCGCTCCTTCTTGAGTGGAAAAAATCGAAGCGACAAGTGATCGAGCATCAGCTTCGCTCATTCCTCTGGCTCTGTAAATTAGTTCCAGCTCCTGTTTCTCTGACTCAGGATCAAGTCTTATTTCTTCCATTTCAATTGCTATTTGCGCTTCCGCGGCTTCTTTAGATGTAGTAACTGAAATCCATTCTCCAAGAGCCATAGAAATTGACCCGGCCAAGAGTCCAGCAAGTCCGGCAAGCACTACGGTCTCTTGATTCGGATTGGCTCCAGCGAATCCGGCAACAAGTAGCATATTTGAGACGAGTCCGTCACTAGAACCGAGTACTCCAGCCCGCAGCGTATCTCGTTCTGCCAGAGCCATGTGTCTCTGCTCGAGACGTGTGATTATTTTCCCTGAGGCGCCATTACTGCCGGTGTTTGCAATAGCTGAAAAAATCCGTGCGTGCGAAGCTTCGTCGGCCGGTAGATCTTCCGACTCCGCCACTGAGTCTCCTACATACATGTCTGCAGCATCTGCTTCAAAGGCCTTAATTACAGGGAGGACAAGATCAGTTCCAAAGGTTCGTGCTACCCACATCAACAGCCTTGCTCGTGTAGATGGTAGGGGGAGCGCTGTGTCCGCATGTAACTTTTCTAATTCTCTTTGCCAGAGGTCTATATGACGCTGCTCCGACTCAGCAAGATGCGAGTAAACCTCTGACAAACCTCGGTCATCTTCTATTTCTGCAAGCTGCGTGTAGATGTATATTCCGTCAACTTCTTCTGAAAGATATTCTCGATATTGCTTAATGGAATCTTTGTGACTTTTCTCGGTACTCATCAGCTAATTTAGTTTCCGGTGTTACAAATATTGTCTCGGTTTAATGCAGTGATCTGAGTTTAATCCATCGATCATTCAAGCAACTTTGTGAGACCATCCTCATCGATTATGGGTGTGCCAAATTTGACAGCCTCGGCGTGCTTTTTCCCGCCCCCTGTACCTGCGAACAGAATATCTGTGGAAGGGGATACGGCAGCACTTACTGACGCACCTTCCTGACGCAAGATCGTTTCTAATTCAGATCGTTTCCACTGCTGAAATGTGCCAGTGACCACGATTTTTTGACCGGCAAATCTGCCGGTGACCTCTTCCACAGGTTCGGTGGTATTGATGCCTTGTTTGATGAGTTCGTCTAACATTTTGCGATTATCGAAGTCGTTAAACCAGTCACTAATACTCTTGGCCGCTACATCACCAAGACCTTTAATTTCCGCGATATCCTGTTCAGTCGCGTCAGCCAGCATGTCTAACGAAGGAAATACAGTAGTTAAGAGTCTGGCATTGGTCT
>CAXGQC010000185.1:0-1885 GCA_964011795.1 uncultured bacterium
GCAAAACTCGCCACTCAGGGTTCTCCGACTGATCTGAGAATCGATAATACCCCGATGGAAATAGTTGATTCCACCACTGGTGTACTGATCGACAATGACAACAATCTAATACTCTGCGACTTTGCATCAGTGAATCTCTTTGACCGTTCGGCGAACAAGCGCTACGACGGTTTATATGTAATTACCAACCGAAATCCCTCGGAACCTAAAGTTGAATATCAAGCAGTTCTAATTACGGCAAATATAGAAAAAGACCTAGCAATTCTCAAATTCGCGAGTTCAGAAGATGAATCACTGCCAGTTCTCCCTCAAGTAGACATTTCAGCAATAGCACCCCGACAGGCTAATCACAGAATTAGGATTTTTGGATTCGCAGGGGCACCCTTAGAACCCTCCATCCATATCGAAGTCTCAATGGTGGATCTGTTGAATAAAAATCTTGAGTCCATCAGTCTACTAGACCCCGTATCGGACACAGGAGAGGAAAACTTCCCCGAATTCATCAAGCTCTCCGAGGTACCTGAACCACTCAGGAGCGGAATATTGTTCTCAGATCGAGGAACATTCATCGGCATTCTTACTGCAATGGATCAATACCACGGGGCAACCCCGATACTCGGCAAAACCATAGATACGATCACGGTAGCGTTCGCTGGAACAGAAGCCCTAACGGGCTTGGATGAACCGTACAGAAAGCACTTTTTCGCGGACACAGATACAGAGCAAACTGATCGATTTGTGTCTATTCCAATCTTTAGTTCGATCCATAAACTAAATCCCGTGGGTCGGCAATTAGCTGGTATCGATAAACATTTCGTTACCGCAGAAGAAATTCATTATGAATATATAATCTCTGGGCTAAATCAACCTGTCGAGGTGACTGAGGTATGGCTCTACGAAGGGCAGCCAGTTGAACGGCTCTCACAGTCACTGTTAGTTCAGCCTGATGCCGATAATTGGCATGGAGGCACTCTTGTAGCCAGCCGAGTGATAGATGCGCTCGATCTATCGGCGACAGAAGTGAGTACTAACCGATCAGTACTACTTCCGGAAGGAATTTGGCAATTAAGAATCTTCGTGGACGGAATACAGAGAACAGCGGGCTCATTCACAATCTCTAGTGAAATATCAGACAAGTCTGAAACGATCGAGAAAGGCGATTCACCCACAAAAGACTCGCCTGCCCTTGACGGATTCACATGGGGCACAGAGGTCGACGGTGAAGGAACGGTGATCAATGCTCTTAGTGCTGACAGTGACAAAATTCTCCTCGGGTTCAATTACAATGGATTCGAGAATGGCCAGGTATTCGGATGGCGTGTCTACTATGGCCCGGAGCTAGTCTATTCTTCACAGGAAATTCCTTGGGTATTCGGCGAAGCTGGGGTATTTTGGATAGGCTACATTCCCGAGCAGCCGATTTGGGCTGGTTGGTGGGAATTTGAAATTTACGTAAATGGTGAAATAATTACTCAAACTGGCAGAACGGTGCGAGTTCCTGAATAACAGGGTACCGATTGACAGAGTTGTGGTAAGTAATTTCCGGAAGCTTGGGAGTATAAACAATGTCAACTGACGACACTAAAAAACATTCGATCGCTCTTGTCGGTGGTACCGGTCCAGAGGGGAAAGGCCTTGCTACACGATTTTCAATTGCCGGGCATACTGTGACAATAGGAAGTCGTGATCCTGCCAGAGGTGTGGAGATAGCTGAAGAACTAAATTCTAAACTGGAAATATTGGGACAAAACTTCATTCCGGTTCAAGGTGATTCGAACGAGCATGCCGTAACTAACTCAGCGATCGTTATTGTCACCGTTCCTTACAGTGGACATCGAGCCACACTAGAAAGTCTGTCACATCTGCTGGACGGGAAAATTGTGAT
>CAXGQC010000186.1:0-1884 GCA_964011795.1 uncultured bacterium
AACCAGCCCACAGGGCCGGCATACCAACCTCTATCAAACTGTTCATTTCTCCGTATCATCACTTGGGCGGCTTCTCGTGGCGTACCACAAACCGCAGGGGTTGGATGCAACGTATTTACCAGGTCAAGTAGCCCGTGCTCTCCGTCAGATTCTGCCTCTATCTCTGTCGAGAGATGTTGAATGTTACTCAGTCGACGAAGCCTCGTGGTGTTAATGCGAAAAGCTGAGGTCAATGGACGCAATCGCTCTGAGATAGCTTTGATCACCGCGTCATGCTCACCAATATCTTTATTCGATCGAGCTAATTCAAGTGCATTCTCTGAGTCAGTTGCTCTGTCATCACCTCGAGCAATTGAGCCTGCTAAGGCAAGAGACTTAATCTGGTCTTCTTCTTGTGAGACAAGTAGTTCGGGCGTTGCACCCAAGAACAATTTTGTCTCACCAGTCTTATTAGTGGACGGAAAACAAAAAATAAAACATTCTGGATAGACATCACGAAGGCGGTTCAAAATATTCGACACCTTGAATGAGCCAGTAACTGTTCTCCGAGTGGCCAATACTACCTTGCTAAATTTTCCCTGCTTGGCCTCAGTCACAATATTATTTATCGAGTCCGCCCAGATTGTTTCCTCAATATCTGACTCGACAACCAGAGACGCCTCCGATTGAGTCCGGAGCTCCTCGTTATGGTACAAAGATTTGATTATTCCAATCGCCGCAGCTGGCTTGACACCTGGTGCGACCGTCAGGAACGACTCAACCACATCAGAATCTGTCGGATTTTGACATCTAGAGAATAACAATTCAGGCAGGATCAGTCTGCCTCGCCCGAAATCTGCCCACACTGCATCTGGATCTTGGGAGCGATCAAATCGGAAACCACCAAGCACAATAGGGTCAAAGCGAAGGTTCACTGATCCAACAAGTCCCTCTGATAGCACTCGTTGAACTTCATAATGCAAATCTGAGATACTGCCCTCAGCCGTCAACGGGAATTGCCTGGACTCACCAAATCCGCAAAAGAGAAGTCCTTGGGATGGTTTCTCGAAATAAGAAAAACACAGCTCTGAGAGTACTGTGGCTTTATTTATATTACGAAGATCAAGATCAGACGGGAGCGTCCATTGTTGGAAGGAATCTGTCGCATCGGCTCCTGATAAGTCACTCAGCACCTCTTCGATGTGGATCTGTGGATATTTCAAAAAGTCTCCTTATGAGGGGTGAAAACCCTCTCTATAGAGTCTACTTCACCTCCGCTTGTATCTCTCTAATTGTGAATTACACTTCTAGCATGTCAAACTTAATACCTGCAAACATGCAAAAAATGCAACAATCTGCCCTACAAGAGATCGGCGAAATATCTAATCTCCGACCCGACACCATCGAGCAAAAACTGCGAACCTTCGAATCGTTTGGGATACACCGGACCGGTTCCAAAGCCGACGACTTGACAAGTGAATGGCTAGCCGAGGAATTGAAAGATTTAGGAATCGAATCCTCAATCGACACCTATCAATTCCCTCTGTTTGAATATCGAGAGGCTCACCTACAAGTCGGGGAAACACGCATAAAAGGTATACCTATGTTCGATGGTGGCTCGACAGCACCGCGAGGTATTTCTGGAGTACTGACAGACGAACCTGAGGAAGATTTGATGGGGAAAATCCTCGTTGCAACGTCGGCTATGCGAGGCGATTCCAGGTGGACGAATCCCCATAGTAAGGATCACTATCAGGAGTTCGCGCGGCGCGGGGCTGTGGGTATTATCGTGCCCTCAAGTGATCCTGACGGCCACATTGTTTTGAGAAACGCTGAATATATTAGAAGTCCTTTCCAGTTACCAGTATTACAGGTGACTAATCGTGATATCACCGCACTTCGGCA
>CAXGQC010000187.1:0-1839 GCA_964011795.1 uncultured bacterium
TTTGTGCAGTTAGACTCTGGCAAAGTGTAACCTGTGCTTGGAAGTGAGTCTCAAACGTCGCAGAGTAGATTGAGAACTTTTAGAATTGATAAAAGGAATTACCGATACCGGGAGATGAGTATTTTATGGCCGATGACTGTCACTGTTGTGTGCCTGGTTCAGGGGAGAACTTCGTCAGCGAGCAAAAAGTTCGCGGACTCAGGGAGCCGATTGAAAGAGGTACAAGACCAGTATCTCTGAATAATATGGGATATATCGACGGAGGCTCATTCGCTATGGGCTCGGAGAGTCATTTGTCCTATCTCGGTGATGGGGAGGGTCCCATCCGGAGCGTGAAAGTCTCTCCTTTTTGGATAGATCTTCATGCTGTGAGCAATGATAATTTTGATCAATTCATCGCTGCTACTGGCTATGTGACCACCGCCGAAGAAAAAGGGTGGTCTTTCGTGTTTGGTGGTCTTCTTCCGGAAGAATTTGAGCCTACTCGAGGTGTGATGGATGCTCCTTGGTGGCGGCAGGTATTCGGAGCCGACTGGCGACATCCTGAGGGACCAGATAGTTCCATAGAAGGCAGAGGAAACCATCCGGTTGTGCATGTTAGCTGGGAGGATGCAAAATCATTTGCGAACTGGTCAGGTAAGAGTCTTCCTACAGAGAGTTGTTGGGAGTTTGCCGCCCGTGGTGGATTAGAAGGAGCTTTGTTTCCCTGGGGTGACGAATTCAATCCAAACGGCAAACATTTGGCCAATACGTGGCAGGGAATATTCCCATCTTCTAATTCGCTCGAGGATGGATGGTATGGTACCTGCCCAGTAGATGCGTTTCCTGCCAACGGGTATGGCTTGCACAATTCAGTAGGTAATGTTTGGGAATGGTGCGCGGACTGGTTTAGTGTCGAACATCCACTCACACCAGAAATAATGGATCCTATAGGTCCATCTGACGGCGACGCAAAAGTTCAAAAGGGCGGTTCATTTTTGTGTCATATAAGTTACTGTGCACGTTATCGCCCCGCCGCCCGTGTTGGCGTGTCTCCAGATAGTACGTCGAGTAACGTTGGGTTCAGGTGTACGTATAATCCTGACTCGACTATTAGCAGATAGGACTCGGTAGTCGACGTTTCGCAGCGACCAATAGTTTTCAGTATGATGCTTTAGTATGAACCCTATATGACCACCTCAAACTCGAATCTAAGGAAATGAATGATGACCACGATAAAAATTGAAAATCCATCTGTGGGCACGAATACGGTCAGACCTGACGGCGTCGATAAAGTTACTGGCAGGGCCATCTATGGTGCAGATGTCCGGCTTCCGAATATGACCTATGGACGAGTCAAGCGAAGTCCGCACGCACACGCGCTTATAAAAAGTATAGATATTACGAAAGCATTGGCGTTGCCAGGCGTGTTGAGTATTGTCACCAGCGAAGATTTTCCGTCTCCGGTCGAGGCAATTTTGCAGACAATCCGAGGTCCAATGCCAGCTCAGTGGGACATTGAGAGGCTCATGGCTCGTCGTAAAGTTTTATTCAGAGGTCATCCGGTAGCGGCAGTGAGTGCAACCGATGCCCATATCGCAGAGGATGCTGTCGAGTTAATCGAAGTCGAATATGACGTATTGCCGCCAGTTGTGACTATTGAGGATGCGTTGTCACCAAGTGCGCCGATACTGCACGATGATGGCATGGATGAAGTTGTTGAGGATCTCTTCATACCAGTGGATGGAAAGCCTTCAAATATCGCCCGAACAGTAGAAATGGGATTTGGTGATATTGAGGAGGGCTTTTCTCAGGCCGATATCATTCTCGAGCGTGTGTACGAGACCGCGATGAGCCATC
>CAXGQC010000188.1:0-1786 GCA_964011795.1 uncultured bacterium
ATATTGGTTCGCGATTCCCTAACGGCTCTTCAAAGACTGGGAAGTGAATGGAGAAAACAAATCACCGCGAAGGTTTTAGCAATAACCGGCAGTGTGGGCAAAACAACCACAAAGAATATAGCTGGAGAAATATTTAGTAATTATCAAAATACATCGTGGAACAGAAAAAACTACAACAATGAAATATCAGTGCCGCTCTGCCTTCTAGAGACACCTGCCAGCTCCAATCTAGCGATCATTGAAATGGGAATGTACGAAATAGGTGAGATCGACTTCCTGTGCAAAGTAGCCAAACCAGACATTGGCATAGTACTAAATGTCGGGCCGACACACCTGTCTCGCGCGGGCAGCTTAGAGAATATTCAGCTGGCAAAAAGTGAATTGCCTAGATCGCTCCCTGAAAATGGTCACTCGATTCTCAATTTCGACGACGCTCTTGTTTGGCAAATGCGACAGGTCGCTAAAAGCAATATCTTGGGTTTTTCTGCAGCTGGGAATACAAAAGCTGACGTTACTGCCACAGATATTGAAGTAGCTAGTGACGGGCGGATTGTATTCAATATTAGATATAAATCGGAGAATACTCGATTCTCCATCGAGCTATCTGGTACACATTTGGTTGAGAATGTCGTCGCGGTGATTTCATCAGGAATTGCTATGGGCTACACAACCGAGCAGATCAGCCAAACAATGGAAAATATGATTTTCAGTGATCGTATTGTGAGGACCGATATACCTGGAGGTATAACCATACTTAACGACACCTATAATTCACAGCCCAAATCACTTGAAGCTGCACTCCGAGTTTTAGACAGCTCTGCGGGAAGTAGAATTGCCCTTCTAGGCGACATGTTGGAACTAGGCTCTGTGTCAAAAGCAGAGCATATAGCAGCTGGGATCCATGCAGCTTCTACTGTTGATCACCTAGTGACGATAGGATATGAAAGCAGAGTCCTCGCTCAAACTGCAAAAGAATACGGCCTCACATCCGTGGAAATGGTTAATAGCAATCAAGAAGCAATAGACGCCTTATTGGAGATTATTGACTTCGGGGACACCGTACTAATTAAAGGATCCCATTCCCTAAAACTAGATGAGGTTGCATCAGCGTTGATATCAAAACTCAAAAGTCGCTCACATAAAAAGGATAAGACACTATGACTGGAGCACTCCTCTCGGGTGGAATAGCTTTCCTGGTAGCACTCACGTTAGGATCACCCAGTATCCGACTTCTTCGGGCATTGAAATTTGGCAAAGCAATCTCTGGATATCTGCCTGAGTCGCATCAGCTAAAATCAGGCACACCCACTATGGGTGGGCTTTTTATCTGGGCAACGGTACTGATCGTGACAGTACTCACCAATCTTTTCGATGTCGAAAACAGTCGGCTTTTGATTAATCGCGAATCAATGATTTTGCCTATATCAGTAATCACCGGGATGTTAGTACTTGGAGTATGGGATGATTTTGGAACTTTCGTCAATCGCCCGATGACTGGTCTCACATGGAGGTTAAAATTTGCCTCTATCGGCCTTGTTGCAGGTATTGTTGCGTATTGCATGTTCTTCTTGCTCGAGGCTGAAAGTGTCAATATCCCTTGGATAGGTAAATACGGATTAGGATACAGCTACTTAGCCATCGCTTTTGTGACTGTTTTTACAACTACCACGGCTGTATCAGTGACCGACGGGTTGGATGGACTGCTTGGTGGTACCGCAGCCTTTGCATTTGGAGCATACGCAGTTATTGCCTTCGTACAAGGCCAAGTCTTCCTAGCTATATTTTG
>CAXGQC010000189.1:0-1777 GCA_964011795.1 uncultured bacterium
CTTCAACAGGGGAAATAAGACCTTCGTTATTCTCACCATCAGTCAATAGAATGACAACCCGTGATTTTGAATTCGATTCTACTAGAAGTGATAGTGATTCAATGATCCCATCCCCTATTGCTGTTCCATCTTCCAGCCAACCAGACTCAATCCTATCAATCTGTCTATCAATTCCGATTAAGTCGTAGCTCAACGGCGATAAAAGAAGGCTCGTAGATTGAAATACAACCACTCCTACTCGCCCCTGATCTTGCTTTCTAACAAATTCCCGTATTATTTGCTTTGCTGTCTGAAGTTTTGTGATGCCATCTGTTTTCTGCAGTTCCATGGAGGACGAAACGTCCACTAGCATCACGAGATCATATCCTTCGATAGCCATGGTTTTCCGAGCGACCCCGTGCCGAGGATCCGCTAGGGCGATGACGGCTAACATAATGGCAACCAGTAGAAGCAGTTGAGGAATAAACCTTAACCTGAGTCTGAAAGTGGAGTGCGCCGATTGGGTAAGTGCCCTAGTCGAATTGACTATGGGTATACTTCTCTCTCGTAACAGCTTGCCAACAAGGACTAGTAAAAACACAAATACAAGCAGAAATAGCCAGTTATCATCAGCAAATTCCACTTTATTGATGATACTCATCAGGATTCACCTCGAGCATATTCGATTATTTCGTATGCCAAGGTTAGATCCTGATCGATCGACTGCGGATCCGGAAATATCTTTGCAAATACTGCCAAATCACTCCTTAACAACAGTTCCGATACGAGTCTGGCTTGCCATTGTTGAATCCCCTGATCGGCCATTGTGCTGCGTAACTCTTCTGAAGTAAATGAATCGGCTGGAAAGTCAAATTTCGCTACCAAATACGTGCGAATAATCGTGGATATTTGATCATAAAATGCCTCAACTACTTCTGAGCTTGAAAGATCGTATTCGTGCAGAGGAGAGAGGCGTTCTCGAGCAATGCCCTCTGGTGAACTGTCTGAATTCGAGTTCGACTTACTCTCATTATTCGCCCGGAAATATTTCCACGCAATATATATCAACACCAGCGCTACTAGAAACGGAACTATGGCCATGATGAGATAATTGGTTTGCTCTTCCAGACTCACTCGCTCCTGCGACTGGTGGCCGTTGAGTCCGATTTGTCCAAGTGGTAAGAGTGATCTAAAACTCGGCGTTTGGAATTCAGTAACTAATTCTTCGGTCTCTCCTTGGTCATCAATCAACAAAATAGTGACTGGGACAGTCTCATTCGAAGTCGTCGATAAAAACTGCAAAGACCAAACGAATTGGGTGGAAATCTGGTTTGTATTTTGATATTGCACACTTATTTTTGGTAGAGATAATGGCTGAAGGCCCTGGTGGAACTCAGGTTCGACATTTATAACGCTTTCTACTGGATGGGTAGCGCGTACAACTAATTCCACAATATCGCCTATGGATACTTCATCAGGGGTAACCGTTAACTCAATCACGAGTTTAGGTCCGGGGTCTGCGACCAGATGAGACGGTGCAAAAGCTCGGCCAAGAAGTACGACAGCAATCAAGGATAATATGAATACCCATTTCAACTGCTTGATCTCCCAATATCCGCAAATTTTCGAAAAAAAGAAGATACTGATTCTTTCGGGTCGAGTTCACCCTCTATCAGCACTTCATTGATATTGTTTCCCATCATCACTCTTTGGTATCTACTCGCTTGTTCATCTATGAAATCTCTGATTCCAAGCCTAGTCTTATCGTCTGATAAATCGACGATGATTGACTCATGAT
>CAXGQC010000190.1:0-1762 GCA_964011795.1 uncultured bacterium
GCCATTGCCCACCAATGACCGATATGAAGATCACCTGACGGATAGGGGAGCATTGTTACATGGTACCGATTACGTTTTCCGTCGATGTGGTCGGGCGTCTCATAGAGAGTTTGATCTTGCCAGTATTTTTGCCATTTTGGTTCTATTTCACCTGGAGAATATTGAGGTAAATTTGTCCGCGAAGGCTGATAACCACCTGATGTGTCAGAGTTAGAATCCATGGTTTTGCATCTCTTAGTTGGTGACCCGTTGTTCGTCTATCTAGTGGCTCCTGATACAGTACAACTGTATACCGTATAGAGAAAGTTTACTGGCGGAACAACCAACAGCGTTGCTGGATTTAAGATTAGGAGCCCGGAATTGCTTAATGTGTTGCTGGGATTGATGGGCGGACATCTTTTAGGCCTTATAGTGTTCTCATTTTTAATCAGGAAATCTGTATCCACAGAGAGTAAACAAAGGCTCGCAAAACTGCTGTTGATTTATAGCGCACTTGCCGCTCCACTTGCGATAGGCATTGTTGTAGTCGCCTAGCCGGGCGCGATTATATTTTTTAAATCAGTGGAGTCTGTAAGGTCTGCAGCGGTATTACCATAGTTGTCGAGACTTTGAGCATCACTGCCAGCCTCCACGAGAAATGTAATCGCTTCTTGATGTTCGTTAGCCGCCGCAATGTGTAAAGCGGTCAAACCCTCATCGGTGGCCGAATTGATATCTGCTCCTGCATCTAGGAATGCCTGCAATACAGCTACGGGTGCATCTATGGCAGCACAAAGAAATGGAGTCCACCCTCCATCCGCCTTTGCAGAAGGATCTGCTCCGAATTGGAGTAAGCCACCAATCAGATCTGGACGCTTTCTATCGACTGCTTGATACAGGGGCGTGAATCCTCCTGCTATTCGTGCTTCCGTATCTGCACCGTTTTGTAGCAACTCGATCAAATATTCCTCATCACCACGATCGACGGCTATATGAATTTCGTCCCATCCCTCTTTTGGGTCGACTGCGTGTTCTTCGGATGCACGGTCAGTGTCACCTTCGCTGAACTCACCCAGATCATCAGTGATATTAAATTCTGGCGCGGGCCGACGGCTCATGAAAAATAGTGCCGCACCCGTGGAGAAGGCCAGTATTGTGAGCGCAAGAAACTTTAACATTTTTTCTCTCTCCTAACATCGAATGATCAGGCTACCTCACGGTTAGGTAAATCGCACTCTCAGAATGTGAACTTATATTTGGCGGCCAACAGACAATCCAAACAGAATGGCCAAGAGCCCGAGTACGATCGTCGCGCTGAGGAGAATTATCGCCCAGGCAATTTTCTCAGCTTCTGCCTGAAGGACTATATCCAGCATATAAGTGGAAAATGTGGTGAAGCCTCCAAATAAACCGACGGCCACACCCGCTGTGATCGTTTTTGGTATGTTGGTTCGAGATTCGACATATCCGAAGAATAATCCCAATCCCAACGAACCTATAGTATTTACTAAGAAAGTAGTGATCCCCATGGAATTAAGGGTTTCTGAGAAGAGTTGTCCGGACGAATAACGAAGTACAGCTCCCAGAGCCCCACCAATTGCTACACTAAGCAGAATGACCATGCGGAAATTGTAAGGGTGATCAGTCGGCTCGCGCGTTTCGTGAATCCGTGCGATGCTCCTAATCCTTAGGTTACGCAAGTGAGTAATTTGAAAGAAGAACATAAAAGGGGGGAAATATGACATTGGATTTTACCGGAAGAGTAGCTATTGTCACCGGAGCA
>CAXGQC010000191.1:0-1744 GCA_964011795.1 uncultured bacterium
CTGTAGTTGATAGAAGTGGGAGACTGCAGATACCGCGAGAATATTTGGACGAAGCCAACATCCAACGAAGGGCCCGAATTGATCTAACGGACGGCAAAGTGACGATTAAGGGTGAGTAATGGTTATCAGGAAACAGAAAGTCAGGCTATAAACATGAGTAACCTACCGAAAGATTTCATCCGCATTAATAACGTGAGTCGACGATTTCAGAGTGCTGACTCCGAGGTAGTCGCGTTAAATAATGTTTCCCTCGATATTCCACAAGGGCAATTCACAGCGATCGTAGGTAGGTCTGGGTCAGGTAAAACTACTCTTCTGAACATCATCGCGGGATTAGATACTGCAGATGAGGGGTCTGTGGATATTGATGGCCAACAAGTCTCAAATTACTCAGATCGACAACAGACAGAATTCCGGAGACGTACTATTGGTTTCGTGTTTCAATCCTTTGGGCTACTTCCACTCTTATCAGCGGCCGAAAATATCGACCTCTCATTGCGGATTGCCGGCGCTGGTATGCGTGATCGACAACAAAGAACGAGTGAACTCCTGGATCAAGTAGGACTCTCGCACAGATCTGACCACCGGCCGTATGAACTTTCTGGCGGGGAACAGCAACGAGTGGCAGTCGCTCGAGCCTTGGCGAATAATCCGCCACTTTTGATCGCTGACGAACCCACGGGCGAGCTCGATTCGACGACCGGAGCCCAGATTTTTTCTCTTCTCCGAAGTGTAGCTGACTCCGGCGTGACTATTCTCACAGCCACTCACGATCCGTTTGTCATGGAGCATGTCGATGTGGTACGTGAGATGTCTGACGGCCGCCTACTACCCCAAGGTGAAGGGATCGTCACCTCACGAATAATTCCTGATAAAAAAGATAAGTCTATCCCTCGCCAACGCACAGCTCTCCGACCCCCTACTGTCCCGCGCCGAGCACCCTGATGACTTCGCAGACACTCTTCCACATTATTGCCGCAACTCAGAAAGAAGATCTCACCGAAAGTCAGGAGCAAGAACTCGTCCTGCGTGCCAAAGAACTAGGTGAAGATGCAACGGTGGCCAACGTGTGGATTGGAAGACGTGGCATTAATTTTGTGGTAGTACTTGAACTAACAGTGGAAGAGCACTCACTAGAATCATTTAGCGACTCTCCAAGTCACGTTAGCTTTGTAGTGCATGCCTTAGGGCCGGTAATAACAGGGATGTGGAGTGCTGACTTTGCCTCTAACGTCCTGGACCCATTAATCAATCCACGCAAGTTCAGTTATAAATACTTGACGGTCATTGCAATCAAATCTCAAGCCAGGCTTTTCGAGTGGCAAATCGATCAGTGGGGTGAGTCGCTCACGCATTTTGCGGGTCAAGGGAACGTAGTTTTAGGACCGACGATCGAAGAGCGTGATTTATATAGGAGTGCCGGGTTACTATTTTCGCAGGTACCTACCGGCATAGGTTCGCTTACAGGCGATGTTTTTCAGGACGCAGAAGCATTAGTAAATGCCACGGACTGTGTAGAGGTTGACCTACTCTAGAACTGTCATAACCGTCACACCATTATCCCAACGCAATACCCGATTAGGGGCGGCTTTTTCTATCCATGCAGACCGAGTCGCCCGTCCACTCCGGATCAGTACTCTCCACACCTCGTATGTTTTTGAGC
Organism: uncultured bacterium; assembly: GCA_964011795.1. GTDB lineage: Bacteria > Chloroflexota > Dehalococcoidia > UBA2979 > UBA2979 > UBA2979. Next base: position 1,664 of record CAXGQC010000191.1, read on the forward strand.
CGATTACTAATGACTCTTCCTGTGGCACAGTCACGACAACACGCTGTTGTTTTAGATTCAGCGAGTCCACCGCCATGTAAT
>CAXGQC010000192.1:0-1703 GCA_964011795.1 uncultured bacterium
AGTAAAAGATTCGTATCCCCTAATCGCTTAGCCTGCTCAGCAAGATTTTGCGCTAACTGCTCAGCTGAGCTGGATTGGTGTTGCTTTAACTCGGATTCGAGAGCAGTGATATTACCTTCTAATGCCTCGATTCGAGGTAGAATGTCTTTGTAGTTAGTCTGCAGCTTATGAGCCACGTCCCGGAGTGTTTTAAGCTGACCACGCAGCTCTATAGAGGCTGCGTCACCGGTACACGCTTCTATCCGGCGCAGTCCGGCTCCGATGCTGCTGTCCGAAAGGATAAGGAAATCACCAAGTAGTCCAGTAGAGCTGAGGTGTGTGCCGCCACAGAGTTCTCTTGAATAGCAGTGGTCGCTATGCTCGTGCTCAGGAGCATGGCCGCGCGTATCACAATATTCGACCATCCGAACATCAGCAGTATACCGATCTTCAAAAAATGCAATAGCCCCACGCTCAATAGCTTCTTCATAAGGGAGCTCTAGCGTAGCGGATGCGATATTTGCCCGCGTCTTCGAACTGACAATTTCTGTAAGAGCTTCTAGTTCGTCATCAGCAAGGGCTTGCGGGTGCGTATAGTCGAAGCGAAGATAATCTGGCCCAACGTAAGATCCAGCCTGCCTCACGTGTTCCCCTAGGACACTCCGCAGTGCCGAATGCAGCAAATGGGTAGCCGTATGATTACGAGAAATATTCAGTCGTCGGGCTGGATCGACCTCACAGTTGACCGAATCGGAATCATGGAAATGACCACTGGTTACCTTGATTCTGTGAACGATAGATTCACCAAATCGTTGTACATCAATCACCACACCTTGCCCACGGTCAGAGCTTACAGTTCCAGTATCACTGATCTGGCCACCACCCTCGGGATAAAACGGTGTCTGATCGAAGATCACCGAGATCTCGTCGGATGCGAGTTCGATCCGATCACTAGCTGTCTCGATAAAACGTATCGTGGAGGAAGATGTTAAATCTGCATATCCGACGAATTCACTGGCGATGCCGACTGCAGCGTAATGCTTTGCGACGTCCGTCTGTTGGTCATTATCTGATGAATTTTTCGACCGCTCACGTTGCTCCTCCATCTCAACCTCAAATTCCGTAAGGTCCACTTGAAATCCATGCGAGAGTGCGACTTCTCGAGTCAATTCTGGTGGCAGGCCGTGGGTGTCATAAAGTGTGAAGGCATCCTTGCCGGAAATTATACCGGTAGCTCGCGACTCCTCTAATACTCCCTCCAGTAGTGACAAAGCCCTGTCCAGCGTGGATCTGAAGCGACTCTCCTCGTTGTCAGCCAAATCAAGGAGAAACTGCCGATTGTCATGAAGATCCGGGTTATTCGGTAGAGATATATCAATCGCAGTCTCCACCATTTTGGCGAAAAAATTTGCATGTACGTCGAGTTTTCGTGAGAAGTACACCGCACGGCGAATCAGTCTCCGTAAAACATATCCTCTACCTTCATTTGATGGCAGCACACCGTCTGTTACGAGGAAAGTGAACGCCCGCGCGTGTTCACTCATTGCCCGGAGTGCGAACGCCGTCTCATAGTTCGCCGGATCATATTCATGACCCGTGATTGATTCCGCTTGTGTAATCAACATTTTTAACTCGTCAGTCATGTAGACTGATTTTTCAGCCTGCAGCACAGATGCGAGTCGCTCAAGTCCAGCTCCAGTATCAATGTTCGCGGCTGGTAGATC
>CAXGQC010000193.1:0-1702 GCA_964011795.1 uncultured bacterium
GTACTAATTCCTGCTATTTCATATCCCGTACAAATTTTCACCTCGTCTGCGTGAGAGAGGGTATCCAGCCTGGTAAGTGCCACTGACGTAATCCCATTAATATTCGCCGTATGCTTGGCAAGAACTCCATCGAACCAGCCGATGCGTCTAGCCCTCCCGGTAGTAGTACCAAATTCGCCAGTGCCAGCGACGCCTCCTCCACCTTGACGTATATCCTCTGCTTCCTGTCCAAATATCTCTGTGGGCATGGGTCCGTTACCAACTCGTGTCTGATACGCCTTGTATACTCCGATGACTTTCTGCACTGCCGTCGGTCCTAGTCCCACCCCTGCTGGACCCCCGGCAGCAATAGATGCCGGAACTGACGAAGTGACATAGGGATATGTGCCTGTATCAAGGTCCAGAAGCGAGCCCTGGGCACCCTCCAACAGAATCATTTTCCCTTCATCATGTGCCTGCTGCACGATTGCAGCCGTATCATCAGCATACGATCTTAGTCTCTCGCCATAAGTAAGATAGGTCTCAAACACATCAGCATAGACAAGTGGCTCCAATCCATAGAGTCCCGTTAGTATTCTGTTCTTATAATCGAGAACTGGTTTTAAACGCTCAGAAAATCGCTCCCTATCAAGTAGATCAGCCACCCGTATACCTGTCCTCGCCACCTTGTCATGAAATGCAGGCCCAGTACCTGTACCAGTCGTCCCAATCGCAAGTTCGCCTCTCAGATTTTCGTCAGCTCTATCAATCAAGGGATGCCAAGGCATAATCACATTGGCATTTCGAGAAATTCTCAAGTTCTTGGTCGAGACCCCACGCTCCTCCAAGCCATCGATTTCATCGAGCACCACACCGGGATCAATAACAACTCCATGACCTATAACACAAATTTTATCGGCCCGGAAAATCCCGGCAGGGATAACATGAAGGGCAAATTTACCCTGATCGTTCATGATTGTATGGCCAGCATTATTCCCAGCTGAATACCGTGCGATCACCGAACAATATTGGGAATGGAAGTCAACGGTTCTTCCCTTGCCCTCATCACCCCACTGACCACCGATAATCACCACTGCCGGCATAATTCACCCGCCTACTTCCAAAAAATTAGTTACTAAAACCACTCTACACTCTAAACCTGCGAAGCCACACTGTCTCGTTATTTTTCAGATTGTTCAAGTAGATATTTTGCTCGAACGAGCCTCTCAATATTGGTCCGTAGACCAGCCTCTCGCCGATCATGCTTCTCCCACTCTGAGACTAGCGACCGTGCGACTTCTAACTGATTAGCAGATGGACTAAGGGACTGATTAATGTGAGCAATTTCTGACGATCTAGCTGTCAATACACCGGAAAAACCATTCTCAGCAGCAAACTCAACGAAAGATGACTCATTGCCTGTCGACGAATCGATAACAATCAATCGTAGGTTTAAGTACGAGGCAGCAATGGCCAGTCTCGACACAACACCTGCTATCAACACCGAGTCGAAACCGACAGACGTTTCACGGAAAGTTATATCACGGTAGATTCCCTCCAGATCAACACAAATCCCTGAAATTCTATCGGCACTCCCTAGAATCTCCTCCAAAATCTGGACCGGATGCCCACTATTAAATTCTGGAATTAGTCTTATTTGACCAGGAATCCAACCAGATCTCATTTCAATTCTTCTAATTTCAACATCGAGATCGCGAACTTG
>CAXGQC010000194.1:0-1694 GCA_964011795.1 uncultured bacterium
ACGAACGAGATTGAAGAGGAGACTATATCGGAGGATGTATATCGCTCACACCTGGGCGGGTACGGTCTCGGTGCTCGTTTGTTATTTGACCGAATCCCAGCTGGAGCTGACCCGTTGGGACCGGATAACGTTTTGGGTTTTATGCCAGGACTTCTGACAGGTACTCCACTGTTTGGCCAGAGATTCAGTGTCGTTTGTAAGTCACCAAAGAATGGTGGGTGGGGCGATGCGAACTGCGGTGGCGACTTCGGCCCTATGTTGAAATTCTCGGGATATGACGCAGTACTAGTGTACGGCAAGGCCGAAAAGCCAGTGTACGTATATATCGAAGAAGGTGAAACACCCGAAATACGTGATGCATCTGAATACTGGGGTGGTTTGGCCATCGAAGTTGAAGACAGGATGAAAGAAGACCTAGGAAAGAAAATAAGCGCGGCTTTAATTGGCCCAGCTGGCGAAAATTTGAGCATAATGGCGGGTGTATGTAATGAAAGAGGCAGATTAGCAGGTCGTTCTGGTGTTGGTGCTGTTATGGGCTCCAAGAACCTAAAGGCTATAGTCGCCAAACCTAGCAAAAAAATTATGGCTCAAACTCCTGAGGTGATTCAGACGGTACGATCGAGCCTAGATGGATTTAATCAGGCTACCAAACAATTTTTCACGACCTTCGGAACTACAGGGATTACTGCTAACTCTGCTATATCAGGTGACGCTCCGGTGCTGAATTGGGGGGGTGTTGGAGTAGTGGATCTAGTTAATGAGTTCTCTATGGAGAATTTAAATGGTCCAGTGATGAATGAGTCCAAGGAGAAGAAGTACGCCTGTTGGCATTGCCCTGTGGCCTGTGGAGCTGAGTCGATAGATGGTTCAGATCGCGGAGAGTTTGCGTTTCCAAGACATACCCATCGTCCAGAGTACGAGACTATGGGTGCCTTTGGAATTATGAATGGGGTGAACGATACCGATGCAATGTGGGCAGTCAATCATTGGTGTAATGAGTACGGACTTGACACCATATCGACTGGTGCCGCTATATCGTTTGCAATTGAATGCTATACCAATGGTGTGCTGACCAAGGAAGACACAGATGGTCTTGACATGGTCTGGGGTAATGCTTCAGCTGTACTTGAAGCGATTCACAAAATTGGTCGTCGTGAAGGTGAGCTAGGTGAGCTACTGGCCGATGGAACGACTGTAGCAGCCAGTAAAATTGGTGATGAGGCTAGTCCTTATCTGACCGCGATTGACGGCGAAGAGCCTCCTATGCATGATCCGAAACTTGATATAGGGTTTGCTGCGTCATATGCTCTTGATCCTACGCCTGCCAGACATACTATCTGGTCGCCTGGAAAGTCTAGTAAGTTCCCGAATATGGCTAAGGAGCCTGAGGATAAAAAGCAATTTACGGGCCGCGGACCAGTCCACAAGGCTGCTCATGAGCAAGCCCATGTTATGAATTCAGCTGGTATGTGCTATTTCATCTATACCATGTCGCCGACTGATCGTATTCCAGAGTGGATTAATTTAGTAACAGGTTGGGACACTACCCATTCCGAACTTGAAGAAGTAGGTGAGCGGATTGCGAATTTGAGAATGGCGTTTGCTGTAAAGCATGGTAACAATCCGGCTGCTCGAGAGATACCTGGTCGGCTGCTAGGAACTCCTCCGCAGGAAGATGGACCACACGCAGGATT
>CAXGQC010000195.1:0-1689 GCA_964011795.1 uncultured bacterium
TTGTCGATCGATCCAATTGAATTGGCGAATCAGAATATTTTGCAATGGGAAGAAGAACAACTTAGGTTGGGCCTGTTGAAACCTGATGTAAGGCCAAGAGTTACGACAGAACTTAATACGATCGTCGAGATGATTAATGAGATTGTGGCAAATGGGATGGCCTATGTCACTGAATCGGGTGACGTATATTACAGCGTTCGGAAAAATACTGACTATGGGAAATTAAGCCGCCGGCGAGTTGATGAGCTTAAAAGTTCAGATGAGTCAGAGGATGATCAAAAGAATGATGGTCTTGATTTTGCTTTATGGAAGTCGGCAAAGGTCGGTGAACCGAGTTGGCCTTCACCGTGGGGTGAGGGTAGGCCAGGATGGCATATCGAATGTTCAGCGATGGCACGTCGATATTTAGGTGAGACATTTGCGATTCATGGTGGTGGGCGAGATTTAGTGTTCCCTCATCATGAAAATGAGATTGCGCAGGCAGAATCGGCGGCCTCGAAGCCGGGGGTTTTTGCGAGAGTTTGGATGCATAACGGGATGGTTCAACGTGATGGCGAGAAAATGTCAAAGTCGGTCGGTAATGTGGTGACGGTTGAGGAAGCGTTGAGCAAATGGTCAGCAGATGCGATTCGTTTTTTTGTATTGTCTTCGCATTATGGCTCAGCGAGAAATATAACGGATGAGGCTATGCATGCTTCAGTTGTAGGCATGAATCGTATCCAAAGAGCTCTAGATCTAGTGGCGATAGATGGGCCCGAGTCAGAGATTCCTCTTGAGAAATTTGTAAGGGACTTTGTATCAGCGATGAATGAAGATCTTGCTACTCCCCAGGGATTGGCTATCCTCTTTGATTTAGTGAAATCAATTAACACTGCTGCAAGTAACGGACGGAATGTAGATAGTGCAATAGCAGTGCTGGAGGATCTTACAAAAAACGTACTAGGATTTTCTTTCAGCGAGTCCCAAAATACAGCAAATAATATCGGTATCGCAGAACTCAAGTCAATATTTGATGACATGGGAGTATCTCAGAGTGTGGACACGATAGAAAATGGGATTGATCAGTTGCTAGAACTCCGAAATAGATACCGAGAGGAGAAGCAGTTCAAAAGTGCTGACATAATACGAGACCGTCTTAGTAGGTTAGATATTGCTTTGGACGACACAGTAGACGGTACCCGTTGGAGTATTTCCACTTAGGGAAAGCAATATTGACCCTAATGCTAAGCAGATCGTAGACTTATAGATCCGTTCACTTAGTGGTCGGGGAGGCCAACCGTATTTGGCATTGGATTGCGACTGAGCTGGCCTACTACACATGGAACTCGCTTAGAAAATATCCGATGCTTGTTAGCGGTATTATTCGTTGGGGGATTATAGAAGTAGAAAATAAAAACCGAATGCACGGGTGGGAGAGTGGTTAAATCCAGCGGTCTGTAAAACCGCCGCCTTACGGCTACGCAGGTTCGAATCCTGCCCCGTGCACCAGAAAACGCCCCCATAGCTCAGTGGCAGAGCGCGTTCTTGGTAAGAACGAGGTCATGAGTTCAACTCTCATTGGGGGCTCCATTTTGGTTGTAGTTCAAATCTGGTGATAGTGGATGAAATCAGGTGTGAGTTGATTTAGAGTTATGGGACAGGAAAACAAATAGCTGAGTATAGATTGATAGATGTGAGGTCAGGAGTAAG
>CAXGQC010000196.1:0-1685 GCA_964011795.1 uncultured bacterium
ATGGCGACATATTATCTGACGAAGCATCTGGACTGATAGGAGGGTTGGGTATTCCACCATCAGGGTGTTACGGAGATGATTATGCCTATTTCGAGCCGATTCACGGATCCGCACCGGATATTCAAGGCCTTGGCGTGATAAATCCGACTGCAACGATGCTGTCGGCAGCGATGATGCTGGACTATCTAAGATTCACTGAACAGGCGAACCACTTGCGGGCCGCTATTCGAAACGTGTACCAAGAGCAATTACATCTGACACGAGATCAAGATGGTACAGCATCCACTGAGGAGTTTACATCCGAAGTGTTACGGAAACTTGCCGAGTTTAGCTAGTGTTTAATTATCTATCTGCGAGTTCGACATAGTCCCTAGGTTCTGGACCCGTATAAAGAGTCAAAGGACGCAGTAGGATATTATTTTCGAATTGTTCGATGACTTGTACACACCACCCTGGCGTCCGTCCTACCGAGAATATTGGGACAAAGAAATCTTCAGAAATACCGTGGAGGTAATATACAACTCCAGCGTAGAAGTCTACGTTAACGTTTACACCCAATCTTGAGTATGGCGACATCGCCTCTACCACTGCTTGAAGAATTTGATACCACTTTGGTTGTCCCATTTCCTCAGAAAGTTTGCGGACACCCTCCCGCATATGACGAGCTCTGGGGTCCTCAGCTCGATACACACGATGACCAAATCCCATGACAGGTTTTCGGTCTTTTCGTAGTTGTTTGACATAGTCAGCAGCATTTTCTGGTTCGCCGATATCAAGGGCCATTTGCATCACGTTCTCAGCAGCTCCCCCATGGGCTGGCCCCGACAAGGCCGCGACTGCTGCCACGACTGCGGCATGCAAATTGGCGTCTGTTCCTGCCACCACACGTGCTGTGAAGGAAGAAGCATTTGTTCCATGTTCTGCGTGCAATATCAGGTCCGTATCCATCAGTTTTGCTGAGTCTTCAGAAGGAGTCTCTCCTGTCATCATGTATAAAAAATTTGCAGCGTGGCCTAATTCGAAATTAGGCTCGATTACGGGTTTACCTGATCGAAGGTGATAGTGAGCCGCGACAATCATCGGCACCTGACTTGTCAGGCGTATCGTTTTACTGATATTGGCCTCGCGACTGTTATCAGTCACGTCCGGATCAGCGGCTGATAATGCTGAAACAGCTGTTCGCAGGACATCCATTGGGTGTGCATCCTTTACGGAGTCTATGATTCCGTAGATAAGTTCTGGTAATGTACGCTGGAGTTTGAGTTGGCTTGCGAAAGATTCAAGCTCATTCTGGGTGGGTAGTTCACCATATATCAGTAGATACGCGACCTCTTCAAATGTAGAACGGGTCGCGAGATCGTGGATAGAGTAACCTCGATACCAGAGGCTACCAGCTTTTCCGTCGATGTCACAGACCTCCGAACGCTCGAAGTAGACACCTTGTAGTCCTCGATTTATCTGAGGACCTTCTGTTTCAGTTGTTTGCTCGGCCATATATAATTCCTCATTAGATTTGAATCACTTGGACGTATAAGTCTACTCGCCTAAGTGAGCATTGGACAGCAACATATTCTCGATATGGAGCCACGTATGAACTTATGGAAGACCGAATTGTTATATGTGTTCCGAAGTTGGCGTGGCTGGACATTGGTCGGAGTGTTTTTGCTTGCCGCAATATTATCGAT
>CAXGQC010000197.1:0-1666 GCA_964011795.1 uncultured bacterium
CCGTAAAAATATTTACAGTACCACTCAAACCATCCTCGCGAATCGTCCGGATGAATCCACCCATTTTTCTGCCAGTCTTGGAGGCTCTGCCCCGCTCTAATCTTGAATCTATTAATAGTGACTTGATAGTCATCGGCAGAGTAGTAGCGCGGGTCGATGCCCTCCAATAGTTCATTTGGCAAACGGTCGAGGTCATATCCATCATTAAAGTAAGCCCCGCCAAATACGCCCTCAGAGAGCATCTCGCGTGGCGTGAGCATAGGTTCAAATGGGATCATTACTCTACCGTGACTGTTTTTGCTAGATTGCGAGGCTGGTCGATATCGAGTCCTCGCTCCCGAGCAATCCCATATGCCAATAGTTGCAGAGCAACGATCGAAGGGATCGGTCCGAGCGCAGGATCGACATAAGGCAAAGTAATACTGTCGTTGGTGAGCTTATCAAAACTATTATCTCCATCTGAGACGAGAGTTATAACTTTGCCACCACGAGCCTTGATTTGCTCAACATTTGAGAGCATTTTTTCGTGAACATCTCCCCTAGTGCATACTGCAACCGTTGGCAAAGCATCATCGACCAAAGCAATCGGCCCGTGTTTCATTTCGCCAGCGGAGTAACCCTCAGCGTGAATATATGAAACTTCTTTCAGTTTCAATGCACCTTCAAGTGCTACTGGGTAACCCAGTCCACGGCCGAGAAAAAGAAAATGCTCACTCGCTGCATACTTGCGCGCTACCTCGAATATTTTCCCTGAATTTTCCAAAACTGTGGACACAGCTGATGGAAGTTGTAATGCATTAACTACTTGCTCTGTCTCCATCTCAGATGTGAGTGTTTCCCGAAGTTTGCCCAAGGATAGAGACACCGCATGCAACGCCATGATCGAAGCTAGCAAGGTTTTGGTTGACGCCACGGAAATTTCCGTTCCAGCGCCAAGGAGCAGAGAAAGATCAGCTAAGCGTGTGCTCTGCGCACCCGGTGTGTTACAAATAGTAATCTGCAGACAACCAGCTCGTTTCGCCTCGTCCATTGCGGCCAACGTATCAACTGTTTCACCCGACTGAGTAACTGAAATGACGAGCGTGTTCGCGTCCAACAAGGGCCGGCGATATCTAAATTCAGCCGCGTTATCAACCTCTGTAGGAATACCAGCGAATCTCTCAAGATAATGCCGACCAATCATGCACGCGTGCATAGAGGTTCCCATGCCAACAAGCAAGCAACGAGTGATCCCTTGAATCCTGCCCTTAGATATAGGGGAGTCTTGAAAGTCACTAGACAAATCGACAGTATTAGACAAGCCATCGTACCTACCTTGCATCGAACTCACCAATACATCTGACTGCTCGTATATCTCCTTCAGCATGTAATGTGGGTACTGGCCCTTAGCTACTTCAGTCAGATCATGAGTAGCCTGATAGGGCTGGCGAATGACCTCCCTATCTTCTTCAGAATAGATCGTCACCGAGCTCGGCTCGAGCGTTGCGACCTCACCTGGTTCTAAAAAGAAAAACTTCCGCGTATAGGTCAGTAAAGCGGACATATCAGAGGCGACATACGTACCGTCGTCAGCTAATCCAACTACCAGTCCGCCCGCATTTCCCTTTCTTGCTGCTATCAGAACTTCAGGCTGAGAAGAGTCAAGAACTACAAGAGAAAATGCGCC
>CAXGQC010000198.1:0-1659 GCA_964011795.1 uncultured bacterium
GAGTCTTCCTGGATGAAGTGTCCACCGCTATAGGTCCGGTGCGGCTGATCTTTGGCCCCGGGAATTCGACTGATGAACTCTGACTGGTACTGTCCGAGTACAAAGTCATCAGTGTTCCAAGCGGTCAAAACGGGTTTCTGCCATCGCTCCAAAACACTCCATGCTTCCTGATTCGCTGGTATCGCGACGTTGTCAGCACTGGTAGGAACCATCATCGGAAGCTCACGAGCCCCGGCCATATATGATTCGTCCGGAAATGGTGCGCGATATGCATCTTGCTCTGCCTCGGTAAGTACCGCCTTTTGGCAATTTCCTGCGACAAGCCTGCCAGGGTCCATGGGGTTCATGGTTTGCGACCGGTTTTGCCAGTGCATGAATCCATCACTCATCGGCTTGGTACCATCGGGCAACACTGTATTACCGAGGACAAGTTTATCGAACCATTCAGGATGTTCAGCGACGACGCGTAATCCAATAAGTCCGCCCCAATCTTGGTAGAAGGCACAAAATCCGTGCTTTGCATCTGATTGCTGACTTGACACCACGCCACTCTTGCTCAGGAACTCCCCTACCCATCGGACATGGTTAGCGTATGTGTGATCGGATCTGTTTACCGGCTTATCAGACCGCCCAAATCCGATCAAATCAGGAATAATGAGTCGCCATCCAGCAGAGATCAGAGGAGTATACATCCTGTGGAATAAAAACCCCCACGTAGGTTCACCGTGCAAGAGCAACATAGTGCCGGCTGTCCCAGAACCCTCATCGCTGTAAGCCATCCGGAGGCCATCAATCTCAATGTAATTTACTGGCCAGAGTTCGACGTCAAGTTCATCAAATCTACTGTCCGGTGTACGAATGAATGGAATCGTCATGAGGCATACCTTTCGAATGGCCTCAGTCTACTCCTATTTACTTTGGAAGTATCTCCAACTGTTCAGACAGGGAAAGTTTCAAAAACTCATCAAATTCAGCGAGGAACTCATCGGAACTTATTCCATATGTCGCCACGAAAGCTTCTTCCCAGTCCGATACGTCATTCAACATCGGATAATAGGTGTTGAGTAAAACCGTCGCGCCATATTTATTTGCTAGGTAAGCATGAGCCCATGTCCCGAGGTCATATGATGAATTATTGCAGCTGTTCTGGTAGGTCATATCTTTCAATTTCAATCCAGGGCAGGTCAAAGAGTTTCGTTCCCAAGCCTGCATCTTGTATCCCATCTCTTCTTCGAATTCAAAAGACCAGCGGCCTTCTGTTTTAACCATATCAATTAACCCAGAAGCCCTACCCTCTTTCAAGGCAACGTGCGCCATATACTCAGCTGCCCCTTCGTTAAACCAAACTGGACCGAGTAATTTGTCTCGCTGATTCCGGTCTTTCGTATAAATATGTGCATGTTGGACACCGTGAAAATATTCGTGGTGGAGGGTTTTCTGTTCATTGAGCCCGTTCACCTCGAAATAATCGGTGAGACCAACAGGCAAGGATGAGGTGAAAAAATGAATGCCCCATTGTCGGTCACCATTCAAGCCAGCGCTCCCGCCAGGACGTCCAGAAGCCACCGAGTCTGAACCAAGTTTCCAGTATGAATAAAATCCGTGATTCCCATCGGGGCCATGCTTGCGGTCACAATCACTTTGACGCATCTGACCTCT
>CAXGQC010000199.1:0-1615 GCA_964011795.1 uncultured bacterium
GCCTCGGCTTGAGCTAAAGCAACTTTTTGGTACAGCTCGAGTGTCGCATCGTTATCGACATAGCCTTGTGGTGTGAGTACACCGCAGTGTCCGTGGTCGGTGTACTCATCGACGCAGAGATCGGCGATCGAAACGATGCTGTCTCCATGGTCGTCACGGAGGTTTCTGAGCGCTACCTGTACTACGCCATCTGGGTTCCAGGCTTCAGATCCGGTCGCGTCTTTTCGGTTGGGTAGTCCGAATAGCACGATTCCTGGGATGCCAAGTTGGGCGAGTTCTTTGACTTCAGCGCGCAGTGATTCTTGGCTGTGTTGCATTACGCCGGGCAAAGAGACAATCGGCTGTGGCTCAGAAATGTCTTCTCGAACGAATAGTGGCGCGATCAAGTCATTGACCGATACCTGTGTTTCTGCGACGAGTCGTCGCATCGCAGGAGTTTGGCGGAGCCGCCGCAATCGGCGCAGAGGAAATTCCACACCTTCATCTTATTGGGCAATTCTCGCTTAGATCACTCCAGTATTTGCGCCTGCCACGGTCGGCTATCGAACGCGGGTTGTAGTTGGAGTTCTTTCGTTCCCACTCGAATACTGATTGCGTCTGAAAGTTCTGCATGCGGTTGGGCCGTTTTCCAACACCTGTTGCGGTGACCGGTGGTGTTCAAAAGACACACTTCGTCATCGATAAGAACTTCGCCAGTCACTATGCAGTGTTGCGCGAATCCTTCTGAAGTCTCATATGCGGCTTCTCGTTCTTCCCACTCGACATCAAGTCCTACACCGGTGCGTTCACCCCACTGATCACCCATTGCATCGGCCGGGGTGTCAAGAGTGACTCCGAAAGCTTCGAGTCCGACAGTCCAATGCTTAAGAGGGGTTTCGCAAACATGTTGAGCCCAGATTCCTTCAGCTCGGAACTCCAAATACGGAGACAGCTTCAGAATTTTGATAGCGGGATCGACAACTAAGGTAAGAGATCGGTTCACACCCATTAGTGCGCTGACGTACCAAGCAAAACCAGCACTGTAATCAAATGCTAAATGAGTCCATGCCCCGAGATCGTGCTCGGGGGACCAGAAGTCAAATTGCCAGTGTTCAATGATCGGGTTCCCAGACTCACCATGGGGCCGATCATCGTTGGGGTCGATAGACACGAAAGTCAGCGTAGGCTTATTTTCATGGAGTTTTTGAGCGATGAGTGGTATCTCGAAGCCAATACTGCTTTAGACGGCCTAAAAGTCGATGATCACGACTTGGTCGTAGCGCACCTCACCGATACCTCCTCCCACAGCATCATTTTCCGTGACGGGAGAGTCTCGATTGCTCCAGGCGCAGAATCTGCGACAGTCATCATGAAACAAACAACCGCAACAATGACAGCTGTGCGTAACGGAACGCTCAGTGCCCTCACAGCGATCCAGGAAGGCCATATAGAGGTCCAGGGGGATGTGAGGGCGTTGCTAGCGGCTTCTGAGGCTCTGAGGGCTGTAGATGAGGCACTGAGCTCGATTTCCTCTTAAATTGGCCACTAAGGAGATCTTCTAAGCATTTGGTCAGCGCTATGGCTAATGTCCGGTTATGGCAAATCTCGGACTTTCTGCAGACGAACTTCTCAAAAC
>CAXGQC010000200.1:0-1606 GCA_964011795.1 uncultured bacterium
CAGTGGCTCTGTAGACCACATTTGGCCAACCACCGGCTCTATCGGGATCTCAGCCTCCACCAAGCGACCAAGATCTCTGCACCATGCCCCTGCAGCAACAATGACTATATCGGCCTCATAGTCACCCCCTGAAGTACTGAGTGTCCATACACCACCGCTCCGTTCAATCGTTCTTACTTCAGCATTGGTCTGGATTTTGGCTCCCGCATTCAATGCCGCCTGCCCAAATGCGCGAGTGGTCTTTAGTGGATCAGCCTGACCTCTGAAGCGACTATAGACGTAGCCAAGCATGTCAAGACTCAGTTCAGGCTCTAGAGCTTTCGCCTCATAGGGACTCAGTAACTCCATTTCGAATCCATTATTCTGTGACTCGAGTACCCGGTCCTTGGCGTACGCATACTGTGCTTCATCGTGTATTGCAGTGAACGAGCCAGACTGACGGAATTCGAGGTCATGCCCGAGTTCGTTTTGCAACCGTTTAAAGATATTCAGACTACCCATGGTGAGATGTTCTTGGAGTGCCGGTGAATGACCCCATCCCACCCCACCGAGTCCACCCATATTCACACCTGAAGCCTCGCTCGATATCTCACCTTTTTCCAAAACGGTCGTCGAAACACCAGCCTCAGCAAGATGGAGAGCGGCTGAGCAGCCCGCTATGCCAGCACCAATCACGATCACTTCACTACTCAATTGACTGACTCCTCTTCAAAATAACTCTAGCCCGTACATCGTAAAGCACTATGCCCTCTCAACAACCGTGCAATATTGCCCTACCATGTGGACATGAGAACGTGCACGTGGGCTGGTGTTGCTGTCAGAGGTATGGGATTAATTGCTGGATCGCCAAGATCCACAGAAGTTCCTAGTGGCCAAGAGTTATTAAATCGAATTAAGACGAACATACAGAACTGGGAAGAGCTGGGCCTGACAGATCTGCTCATACCACAGCGTTGGTGGGGTACGGGCGAAGAAATTGAGGGTTCATCCTTTGATTGCCTAGCAATGACGACATTTCTCGGGGCCCACACAAAAACACTCAACCTCATCACAGCGATTCATCCGGGATTCTTTAGTCCGACGGCCATCACGAAGTGGGGTACCACGATGGACAGACTAACTAACGGGCGTTGGTCCATCAATGTCACCAGTGGCTGGCATATGGAGGAATTTGACATGTTTGGTGTCGATAAACTCGACCATGATACCCGTTACAAGCGCACTGCTGAATTTGTTGAAGTCTTACGTGGGGCTTGGGAAAACGAGGCATTTGACTACGCTGGCGAATATTATCAGACTGACAATCTTCGACTAGAACCTCGGCCGATAACCGACATTGAAGTGTTTCAGGGGGGACAAAGTGATGCAGCTATCAACCTTGCCTCACAGCACTCGGATTGGATGTTCCTCAATGGTGGGACACCTGAACGGATAGAAGAAATTGTCACAAAGGTGCGAAAGGCTTGTGAATTAACGGGTCGGACGGTGCGTTTTGGCATGTATTCAATCCCTATTTGCCGAGATACTGATGAAGAAGCCTGGGATGTTATCGATAATATGCTCGCTCGGGTGGACAAATCACTTGTCGAGAAGCGTAAACAGAGAA
>CAXGQC010000201.1:0-1603 GCA_964011795.1 uncultured bacterium
CCACGAATAATGATGGCACCAATCGCCCGATCCGCTTCGGCTTCTTTTAAAGCATGAAATACTTCTCCGCGAAGTTCATTTGATAAAGCATTTAGTTTCTCAGGCCGATTCAGTGTAATAAACGCTAACCGGCCATCTGTCTGATACATAATATTTTCGTAACTCATCTCAACCTCCCATAATCTCGAATTAGATTATCACTATTCCTAAAATTGTCCGTGCGGTTCTTCACACTTCTCAGGACCATTGATTCCATTTCACCCAGTCGCTCTTGGCAATACGACGCTCACCCGAGCGTGCCCTCACATCAGCATCAGCTGTTGGATATCCCAAGGTAATTGCCATGGCAACTATCCAGTCATCTGGCAGAGCAAGAACTGAACGCGCGCAGTCATCATGCTGAACACCAACCGGGCAAGAATCCAAACCCAACCCACTTGCTGCCAACATTATATTTTGGGCCACACGACCAGCATCGAATGCTCGACTCCCCTCAAAACGGACTAGAACAATAACTAGTGGACTTGTAGGGAGATGATCTGAGTAGTCAGCACATCTCGACAAAGAAGCTTTGATCTCTGAACCCGTCAGGACGATTGCCCTTATGGGTTGTTCATTCTTCGAAGACCCAGCCATTCGTCCGGCCTGCAGCAGTCGATCAATAATGTCCTCAGGAACTTGCCTAGACAGGTCATACGACCGTCTGTCACGCTTCGCTAGGATCGCCTCGTATACTTCCACGAATGAAAATCCTGACTACTGATTACTAGTCACGACCCCATTCAATCCCATTCTGCAAGAGTTGAGGGAAGGCATCTGTCTTCCAAGTTTCCCGCAGAGAACTCGTATCAACACCTGACTCAGCCACATTTGGATGGTAGTAGCCGGGCTGATTGGTCAGCGGCGTATGACAGTGTCCCAACGAAATATACGTGACAGCACCGTCGCCGAGCTTCTTTTCGTAGGTAATTACACGAGTTACTCCGTCAGGTTGGAGTGCTGTATCCGATTCATACTCGAACCCGAATCCTGGAGGTGAGTCATCAGGACCCAAGGCAGCCGTGAGAACGATATTAGTTTCCTCCGGTTGTTGGAGCTCAATCATGTACGGCTCATCCACTACATCAAACGATGCAGGTAGTTTCTGAGTAAGAACGTGGTTCGTATCGGCAACATCGACTGTGAATTTCTTAATCGGAGGATGATTTATAAAAAAACCACCCATCGTACGGTGGTGGTTATGCTTAATCATTTTTCGATTACCACTCTCCTGTTTTCTAGCCTGCCCCCCGCTGGATCCATGCAGAGATAACCACTTGCCACCCCGGTCTATCCAATCCTTTAAGATTTCATCCTCCTGCTCTCCCGCAAAAGGGCCGGCGACGTATGTAATCAAAAGTGACACATCTGGCTGTAGCCATTTATCAATGTCTGTATAGTCTCCTCCAACGGTCGTATGGATGCTGTCGTCTTCACCCAGCATTTGTAAAATTCGAAGTCGGGCATAGTCCATGTCATGCCCCGCATGCTGGCCTGGAGGATAGCCACCTGCGATTAAGTGAACTCGGGTACGTTGTTTTTCCACCATGTGAAACTCCTTATT
>CAXGQC010000202.1:0-1600 GCA_964011795.1 uncultured bacterium
GCGACGCATATATTTCCGTTCTTCTCAACAGCAAGTGAATCAAGACTCACATAGCCCGAGCCGATTCCAACAAGATTTTTAAAACCTGCTGTTTGTCCCGGTACCAATTTCCCAGGTGATTCTATGTTCCAACCGAAGAGTCGCCCGGTGGGAGTTTCCGCTACATATACCGTCTTTTCATCGGGCGAAAGTCCGATACCGTTTCCTCCACCAGGAATCGGATAAATCATTTCTTCTATGTGATTTCCATCAGGTGTTGCGTAATAGAGTCCTCCAAAGTCACGCTCTCGGGCACGGGTTTTACCAAGATCGGTGAACCAGAAACCACCAGTTTTATCGAAGACAATATCGTTTGGTCCCCTGAGTCCGATACCGGCACATTCCGCGTATAAAGTAGTTATCGTCCCTGTCTGGAGGTCGACACGCTCGATCCGTCCTCCTTGGTAGTCCTCGGCTTGTGGGCCAGGAAAGATTTTGTTGTCGTCGTATCTCCAGTTGAATCCGCCGTTGTTACAGATATAGACTGCGCCATCAGGTCCTAGGGCTGCACCGTTTGGTCCTCCCTCAAGTTGTGCGATTATTTCCTGGCTTCCGTCAATCCCAATTCGAGTGAGTGTTTTACGCTCGATTTCAACGAGAATCACACTCCCATCTGACATCGCGATAGGGCCTTCAGGAAATCGAAGACCAGAGGAAATTTCTGTGTATTTTATTCCCATGGATACAGCCTCTCCAATATTTTCAAATAGATTTTGTAGACACCAGATGTTGTTCAGGTGGTACCCAGAATTGTACGACTCCGATTTGGATCTGTCTTGGACATAACTAGTGCCTAAACAATGAAGCCACCATTCGATGGGGGCTTCATTTTTCCTTGTTATTGCATGGGTTTAGCAGTCGATGGTGGCAGGGGCGGGATTTGAACCCGCGACCCGCGGCTTATGAATCCGCTGCTCTACCCCTGAGCTACCCTGCCGCATGACTCCATTTATCGTACATGATGTCGAGGGCTGAATAAATAGCATATGGCGCCTAAGCAGGTAACACCGCAGGATAGAATTAGTGACATAAGCAGGTCACGTTACGGCAGATTGAAGATATCGGAGGGTACTATGCGGATAGCCATCACAGGGAGCACCGGTTACTTAGGAACAGCTCTTTCACAAGCATTGCCTCGAGACGGTCACGAGATTATTCCAGTTGTTAGAGGGAATAGTCAGGATCCGGACTCTGTCTGGAATCCCTCGCTTGGATGGATACGTCCCGGTGCACTTAACGATGTTGACGCGGTTATACATCTTGCGGGCGAAAATATTGGGAAACGTTGGACTGCTCAGCGCCGACAGGAGCTTATGACGTCGCGACGCGAGGCTACGAAATTACTAGTTAATCATTTGCAAGGACTTGATTCACCTCCAAAGATATTTATCAGCGCGAGTGCGGTGGGGATCTACGGCGACCGCGGAGAAGAATTGTTATCTGAAGATTCTGAGTTGGGTGAGAGCCCGTTGGCTGATATTTGCAGGGCGTGGGAATCGGCTGCAGATGAGGCTTCGTCATCGATGCGAGTCGTGAAACTACGACTCAGTCCGATTTTTGG
>CAXGQC010000203.1:0-1577 GCA_964011795.1 uncultured bacterium
ACTCATCCTCAGGACCTACAATTAGTGACAAAGATATTGCACGATAGGAAGCGAGATGCCCCCGAATGAGAACTGGAATAGGGTATGACTTGCACCGTTTTGAGGCAGATTCCGCTCTGCCGCTGCGTCTCGGAGGGATCGAAATTAGTGAGGCTCCGAGATTGTTGGGACACTCTGATGGAGATGCTCTGATTCACGCAGTTATCGATGCCATGTTAGGGGCAGCAGCATCTGGGGATATAGGAAGTCATTTTCCTCCGGATGACCCAAACACTGAAGGAATCGATAGTCGAGAGTTACTCCGTCGAGTACAAAGATTAATCGCTGCTGATGGTTTCACTATTGGAAATGTGGACGTGACCGTAATAGCGGAAAAACCGCGGTTGCATGACTATATCGAACCTATGTGCGAATCTCTGTCTTCGGCACTGGGGATTAGCCGCAAGAATGTTAATGTGAAAGCTACTACCAATGAAGGAGTAGGTTCTTTTGGATCGGGTGAGGCGATCGCAGTGATGGCAGTTGCAACATTGGATACCGTTACCGTTTAGAGCCAGTGAACTTATGTTTTTATTGAAATTTTTCAGTTTATGTAGAGAAGATATTGAGTCAGCTATGCGGTACGATCCTGCAGCTAATTCATCCTTAGAGGTAGCGCTGACTTATTCAGGTGTCCATGCCCTATGGTTTTATCGAGTGGCTCACTACTTGTATCTTGCCCGATTAACTACGTTAGCTCGATTTATCTCTCACCTTGGAAGAGGGCTGACAGGGGTCGAAATCCATCCGGCATCGAAGATAGGTAGGGGACTATTTATTGATCATGGGATGGGTGTCGTGATAGGAGAAACTGCGGAAATAGGGAATGATTGTCACTTGTATCAGGGAGTTACATTAGGAGGGACATCTACTCGTCGTGAAAAACGACACCCCACATTGGGGAACAGAGTTACTGTTGGGGCCGGAGCAAAAATAATCGGCGCCGTGAAGATTGGAAATGATGTGAGAATTGGTGCAGGTTCCGTGGTTATTATCTCGGTACCTGATCGAGCAACGGTTGTTGGCGTTCCCGGACATATAACCTCGGTCATCGGGGAAAATAATGACACTATTGAACAACTGCCTGATCCGGAGTGGGAGCGAATACAAGCCGTTGAAAATAGACTGTCTGCGCTCGAGAAGAGAATTTGTGCAGACGAACCAGATCAAATCAAGGAATAATTGTGAGGACTAGATCCTCTGGGCCGATCGAAAATAAACTGGTTTGACAACTTATAATTGGCGGGAGTCAATGAAAATTCAGAATACCCTCAGTGGCGAACTAAACGAAGTGGCCGATGGAAATCCGATCGGGGTATACGTTTGTGGTGTCACCCCTTATGACAGCGCTCATGTTGGTCACGCCATGTCACTCATGGTTTACGACGTGCTTATTCGTTATTTACGATGGTCTGGACAAGAAGTGAATTTTGTTTCTAACTACACAGATGTCGATGACAAATTAATTGATAGAGCAAAAAAATTGTCGATCGATCCAATTGAATTGGCGAATCAGAATATTTTGCAATGGGAAGAAG
>CAXGQC010000204.1:0-1568 GCA_964011795.1 uncultured bacterium
CTCTCGGAAATTGGGTAGTAGCAGCGGAGCTTGGTGTTTTGTCCACCGAAAACGGGGAGATACTAGTCACCGCATTGCGGGAGACAATTGAGGATATCGAGATGGATGACGCTGTGAGGGGTCGAGCATTGGAATCTCTTGGTGCTCTCAGTGGAGAGCTGATCTCGGAGTTGATTACCGAGCAGTATGAGCTTGGAGGAAACGAGCTTAGATTAGGCGCGATTCGTGCAATGGGCCGGAGTGCTTCCCCGACCTGGCTTGATCTTCTAGTGTTCCACTTCGATGATGAGGATGTGAATGTACGAGAGGCCGCAGCAGAGGCCTCAGGAGGCTTAGTAACCGATGGTGCCATCGAACCTCTTACGATGCTTCTGGAGGAAGACGGAGAATTGTCAGTGAGGGTTGCGGCTATAAATGCGTTAGCGGAGATAGGTTCAGCGGATGCAGAGAGAGTACTTGAAAGAATATTTCAGGACGGACGTGACCCATCCATATCTCAACCACTCGAAAATGCTCTCAATTCACTGCAGATGAGCGTGGATAGTATCTTCGGTACGGATGAGTCAACAGACGAGAAATTTTGAGAGCTGCGTTAGTCATTAGTTATGCAAGACGTAATCCAGGCAGCAGGCGGTGTCGTTTGGCGGGATAACAGTGGTTCTATTGAAGTAGTCCTTTGTTCCAGACATCAAAAGGGATCGATCGACTTGTTTGTTCTTCCCAAGGGCCATGTAGAGCACGGCGAGAGGATAGAAGACGCTGCCGTGCGGGAGGTCAAGGAAGAAACAGGTTTGGCCGTGAGAATCGAAAGTGAAGTTTTACCAAATATTCGATATAACGTCCGGTCAAGGGAAAACAGCAGATCAAGTCCCAAAGTAGTCTACTTTTATCTAATGACAGAAATTGGTGGAAATTTTCTGAATCACGACGAAGAATTTGATGAGGTTGGGTGGTTCCCGATTGCTGAGGCTGAAAAGCTATTGACATACGACAACCATCGCGAAGTCTTAGCTGCCGTGATCGAAATTCTCAGCCGAAATGTTCAAATAATGTAAACTACTGTACTGGATTGAAATCGAGGATGACGTGTTGAACAAAGCAGTTCGATCTCAAGATGCTTTTTTAGCTCAAGGTGATCTTGTACGACTAAGAGATAAACGTATAGATGATGCCGAAAATGATTTTTCGTGGAAATCGGACCCGGAACTGGCGGCTTTTGATGGTGCGATTCCTTATCAGGGTACGATAAAGAACTTTCGAGATAATGTATCTCGAGATCTGCGTGAGCGTACGATCTACAGAAAAACTTTTTCTGTGGAAGACATTCAGTCAGGGAGCCATATTGGGAATGTGATGTATTACGGATACGATCCCTTACGTCGCGAGGCTGAGATCGGAATTACGATTGGCAATAAGAAATTTTGGGGAAGAGGGTATGGGCGAGAGATAATGTCTCTAATGCTGACGGTGATGCAGAGTAGGCTGGCACTTTCCAAAGTATATTTACACACATTGTCATGGAACGTCAGGGCTCAAGGTGCTTTTAAAGCGGCAGGATTTCAGAAAGT
>CAXGQC010000205.1:0-1552 GCA_964011795.1 uncultured bacterium
GATGACTTTGGTACCAGGGCCTATAACAATTTTTGGGTCAGCCCGGGCTCCAATCTGGCACTAATCAAGGGAGAGTTCCGAACATCGTACATAGTGGATCCGCCAAGCGGACGGATCCCACGTAGAGAAGATCCCCAGTATGACTTCGAAAGGGCAAACTTTGGCAATCGCTATGCGACGGGTGTCGCTGACTACAGTGGCCCGGAGGCGTTCCCCAACGCGGAGCGTTGCCTCCTGGGATTTGGTAACAAGGCCGGCCCAGGCATGATGGGTGCACTCTACAACAATACCTATCAATTTGTGCAGACCGATGATTACGTAATGATACTCGTCGAGATGGTGCACGATGCGCGCATCATTCCCGTCTTTGACACGCCCGAAGAAGCCCGAGCCAATCGACGTCCCTTGCCACTTGAGCAATGGTTCGGAGACTCTGTCGGCTGGTACGAAGGCGACGAGCTAATCATCGAGACAACGAATATCCACCCTCAGCAAATGAGCCAGAGTTCGATCCCCATCACAAAGGATGGTCGCATTACCGAAAAGTTCAGTCGGTATTCTGACGACGAGATCTTCTACCAGTTTATCGTTGAAGACGACAACATCTATCAACAGGAATGGACTGCGGAACTGAGCTTCTACGCATCCCCCGAGCCCTGGTACGAATACGCTTGTCACGAGGGAAATTACTCTATGCCAGGTTCGCTGGCAGGCGCTCGTAGATTGGAGTTAGATGCGCTAGGACAATAACAAGAGAGGATTAGCTATGAAGACTAAAAACTCAGTAATAGCCTTACTATTTGTATTCTCCCCGATTCAAGTTTCGTACGCTCAGTCGGGTGATGACTATGCAGTGCCCAGAACCGAATGGGGACAACCTGACCTGCAAGGAGTCTGGAACTTTAACTCTGAAACTCCGATGCAAAGGCCCGAGGAGTTTGGTGACCGGGAGTTTTTAACTGCCGAAGAGGTTGAACAGGCGCGGATAGATCGAGAACAAAGTCGCGCAGAGGCCGACGCAAAAGAAGCGGAACTCAACGTTAACCCTGAAGCGCCTCCGGTTGCCGAAAGCTCGGGTGGCTACAACAGCTTCTGGTTCGAGGCTGCTGCGATAGGAGAGAACGTGCGAACCTCCCTTATTACCCACCCTAGGAACGGCCGTATTCCTGAGCGTGTTGAAGGCGCCCTTGTTCACACCGCCAACCTGGGACCGGACGTTCCTGGAGACAGACCGGTTCGCGCAATATTTGGTGGCATTTCCAAAGATGGACCCGAGGATCGTGGTTTGTCCGAGCGATGCCTTATCGGCTTCAACGCTGGCCCCCCACTCAGTGGTGGAGGCTACAACGCCAATATCCAGATAGTACAGAGTAAAACCCATGCCGTTATCTTGACCGAGATGGTGCACGATGCGCGAATAGTACCCCTAGATGACGCAGGCACACTCGATGAGAATATTCGACTATGGACCGGTGACTCTCGTGGGTACTATGAGGGAGATACACTAGTAGTAGTCACCAAAAACTTTAGCGACTTACTACCAAGTTTTAGT
>CAXGQC010000206.1:0-1532 GCA_964011795.1 uncultured bacterium
CTTTCCAGTTACCAGTATTACAGGTGACTAATCGTGATATCACCGCACTTCGGCAGCACCTAATCCTTGGCGAAGAAGCAACGCTCATTATCAATGCATCATTGCTATCGTCCACCGCCACAAACGTGTTTGCGGATATCGGCCAGCCCAGTACTGACTCACATGCTGTAGGAATCATGACACCTAAATCCGGCTGGTTCAGGTGCGCGGCAGAGCGAGGTGGAGGTATAGCTTGTTGGCTCGCGATTGCTGAAGCAATGACGAAATGGGACACAAGACCAGTTCCCATTCACTTCTCAGCTACGGGAGGCCATGAAATCGGGCATCAGGGCCTTTTGCATCATCTACGGGATATTCCGAAGAGTACCGAATCCCGTATGCAATACCCCGCAAGCACTTGGCTGCATCTCGGAGCATCAATTGGAGCTAAGCATACCGATATTATGAGAGGCCCAGAGGCAGAAGAAAGTTCTGCAATTGGTCCCCGATTCTCCGCTAGCTCCAACCTATTGCATGAGCTTGGAGAAGATGCTTTAAATCAATCGGGAATCCGCCCGGAGTATTACCTTCCCGAACTGGTAGGGACGCCAGGCAACGGAGAAGCTCGAGACATCGAATCACGAGGAGGTGATTTTATCTCCTTCCGCGGAGGACATCATTACTTCCATTCGCCGCAAGACACGGTAGATGTCGCGGTGGACCCAAACAAGATATCGCAGTGGGCGAGAGCTGCAGTGTTGGTCGCACTGGGATTAACGGTATACCAGGAAGAAGGAGATTTATGACCATGATTAACACCATAGCGGGAGGAGCAGATATTGGAGATCTCGGATGGACACTGTCCCATGAGCACCTGACTAATGGAGCTGCCGGAATGGAAAATTTGCCTGGCCTGATTGATGTACCAGGTAGGCAACAAGAAATGGTTGATCGCTGCGTAGAGGCTCTGAAAAGAGCCCGCCAATATGGTGTCCGATCTCTGATCGATCTCACTCCTTTCGACTTGGGTAGGCAAGCATGGCTATTCGAAGAGGTTGCCGCTCGACATTCTGAACATAACGTCAATGTGATATGTGCAACCGGTGTTTACAGGTGGGTGCCTCCGATCTTTTTTGGGTGGGATATTGATGAAATAGCGGATCACTTCGCGTCCGAGATCGTCTCAGGCATCGCTGGGTCAAATATCAAAGCGGGAATAATCAAATTAGCGTGGGATATCGAGGCTCATCAAACAGATGGTCCTGGCGCGCCAAGAATTCATCTAGAAAAAACTGCCCGTGCTGCTGCACGTGCCGCAAAGCGGACAGGTGTACCAATCTCATGCCACACAAAAGCGACTGATGAATTGGGTACACCTCTGCTAGATATTTTTGAGGATGAGGGTCTCGATCTAGGAGCAGTGACTATTGGGCATTCCAATGACACCTCTGACATGGCATATCTGAAATCTATAGCTCAAAGAGGAGCAGTCGTCGGGCTCGATCGTTTTTTCTCGACTGAAGAGCAGTATGTTGCAAATAGAAGTCGCATAG
>CAXGQC010000207.1:0-1519 GCA_964011795.1 uncultured bacterium
GACATTGCTACGAGTATCCATGGAGAAGGCTATTCACCTCCATCTATTGAAGAACTGTTAGCATGCCTGACTTATTCACTCGAGGTGAGACACGTCCAGTCCTCGAGTGCGCCGGATCAGCTCTGGGAAGAGTGGAGTGAGAATCTGGTGACCATCGGCCGTCGGATACGATTATCAACCCCAAACGGTGATGTGACTGGAATTGCTGAAACCGTAACAAATAGCGGAGAACTCATACTACGGACAGACGAGGGTAGTCGAGAGAGCTATTCAGCAGGTGAAGTACACACAATTGGGTAGCAGCGAATAGGCGATCACAGTTTGGATTGATTGCCGAGATGACATGGATTGGTGCTAACGGCAAAGAAGAAATAAATTGTTTATTACAGGACTGCTTCCTGAGACAATATAGATACAGAGACAATGAAACGATTCGAGAGAGATAGCTAGGGATGTCCAGAATAGTGACAGATTTGCGAAGCCCAGGGATGCGTGACAGAGACGCCATGTTTATGAGGCGATTCCGAGAAGTAGAGCGTGTATTTCTGACGGTTACAAGTCAGGCAGGCTTTGATGAAATACGGACTCCTACTCTCGAACCACTACACCTCTTCACAAGCGCGAATGCGCTGACGCCCCAGGCTTTGGAAGAGGCATATTCGTTTATCGATTGGGATGGCTGGAGCGGCGAACGGGTTGTGATGAGGCCGGACGTGACTATCTCAGTTGCTCGGTGGTACGTTGAAAACCGTGATGCAGATGGCTCGGGACGAGTTGCCTATGTTCAGCCGGCCTTTCGATTTACCGATCGAGGGGATCGAGAACGATGGCAGTGTGGCGTCGAGGGCATTGGTTCGGATCAATCCGTGTCCGATGTTTCCATGATCAGAACGGCAATCGAATTTCTCGAACATGTTGGGGTAGAGAAGATTTCAATTTCACTTGCTCATTCCAAACTTCTGAGAACTCTTCTCGAAGGAGGAGGGTTCTCAGCGGGCGAGATTATAGACTTCCACGAGTCGCTGATTGACGGGGCGGCAGAACAAATTATCAGTACTTCGAGACTTCCCGCGGAGATACAAAATTGCCTTAGCTTACTCGTACATCCAGAGGCCACTTCTGTGGATTTTGCCCGAAACGCCCATTCCGTAATTTCATCTGTAGTCGAGGAAGCTGCTTCTTCCATGGAAGAATTGATCGCTATCACTTCGGCTCTTGAGGAACTTGGCATTCCTTTCCAATTGCAGCCTGCGGCCGTCCGACCTTATGAGTACTATTCAGGGATTACTTTCAATATTTCAGGCGAGACGATAGGAGTGACTGACAAGAGTATGTCCAGCTGGATTCTCGGCGGTCGGTACGATTCATTGATCGAATCGCTCGGAGGTGGCTCTGTACCAGCCATCGGGTGGGCGTTTGATATCGACACCTTCTGCCAGCAAGTCACTGGGTCAGATTAGAGCTTTCGATGATCAGGATTGCATTGCCTCGTGGTGATCTCAGGGGTCCTCTAGCCTCC
>CAXGQC010000208.1:0-1516 GCA_964011795.1 uncultured bacterium
ATGTCGCACACGGAGGTCACACTATGCGGCGAGCGGTAACAACAGAGGACCCCTCTGAATTTGAGATAAAAGAATTCCCTGACGAACCGGCTGGTCGCGGCGAGGTCATTCTTCGAGTACGTGCGTGCGGAGTGTGTGGCTCTGATCTCCACGCCTATCGTGATCGCTCTGGATGGAGCGCAGGACGTGTTTTAGGACACGAAATTGCCGGCGAGGTCGCTCAACTCGGGGACGGAGTAACCGGCCTCTCGATTGGTGATCGTGTCGCTCTTGAACCGAGAACACACTGCGGTGAATGCCCCGAGTGTCGCGGAGGGAAGATAGAATTGTGCCAAGTACAGGGTGAATTGTTTGGTCTCCCCGTAGGCGGAAGACTCCCAGGTGGTTTTAGTGAAACGCTCACCGTCCCGGCCGAAAACCTTTTTAAAGTCGCAGACGATTTAGATTTTGCAGTTGCCGCACTGGCGGAACCACTGGCAGTCGCTATCCACGGACATAGAGTGGCTGCACAATTGGATTCTGGCAGACCCACTGGAGGGGAACGAGTCGTTGTTCTCGGTGCAGGCCCCATCGGCTTGATGTCAGTATTCTACGCCGCACGTGCCGGCGCTACCGACATCGCCGTAACTGCTCGATACGATCATCAGGCAGAGGCCGCTCGAATGCTTGGCGCAACACATGTATTTGATTCTGACGGTGATGGCCCTGAAAAATTACGATCCTGGGCGGAAGAACACCCCGTCGATCTAGTAATGGAAACTGTTGGGGGCACGGCGAACACTCCCACTCTCGCCGGACAGGTCGCGAGACGTGGCGGGCGCGTTCTCATCCTTGGAGTATTTGATCCTGGGGTAGCAATGCCAGCGTCACTCATTTTATCCAGGCAGCTCCGACTAGCTGGCACTATTTTCTACGGATATATAGGGATGCAACATGACTATGAAATTGCCACAGACCTCCTCAACGAGCATCGCGAGCTGCTAGGAAATCTGATCACCCACCGAGTATCTCTTGATGAGGTAGCCCTAGGAGTTGGTTACGCGGGAGACAAGTCCAGTGGCGCTCTAAAAGTGGCAATCGAGCCATAACGTGAATACTGAGGGAGGTAAAGCAAGATGAGTGATAACCCAAAAGAAGAAGCTGTTGCTGCTTTCCATAGATGGAACACAGCATTTAATCAAAGAGATGCTGACGGCCAACTCGACTCAATGCATTTCCCGCACTTCAGGATTGCAAGAAAAGAGATGGATGTCTGGCAAACTCAAAACGATTGGCTCGAGAAAGAACCTCAACAAACTAAGAGACTCGAAGCTGAAGGGTGGCACCACACGACGACCGTATCTATCGAAGCGGCACAAGCCAACGAAGAGAAAGTACACCTCATTATCAGACAATCACGACGAAACAAAGACGACGAAGAATATCTCGCATTCGATACATTATGGATATTTACGAACGAAAGCGGCAAATGGGGAGCTAAGTTCCGATCATCATTTGTTAATTTCGCGAGCCCAAC
>CAXGQC010000209.1:0-1516 GCA_964011795.1 uncultured bacterium
GCAGAGGTTTTGATGGAACCTACCGTGTCACTGGACTCGGACGTACTTGTCACAGGCGGAGGTGACGCCAAACAGGTAGCGATAGAATTAGTTGGGGATATTAATGGGGCAAGACCAGTAGATGCTGGGCCTCTTCGATATTCGCGTTTCGTAGAAGGAATCACCATATTGCTAATCGGTATTAATTCGCGGTATAAATCTCATTCGGGAATAGTGATCTCAGGATTGGAATAACAGTATGGCTAGTAAAAGTATTAATACTCAAGACTTGTCCGCACCTGCGGGACCACTGAACGCGGACGAGGTGAGGATAATTGCAATTCGCCAGATTCCGATGGTTGAGGAAGGGGATGACATTGCCCAACTCATATTGGAAGCCATAAAGAATCAGAATGAACAACTGCAAGACGGTGACGTACTAGTCATAACTCAGCGGATTTTTTCCAAAGCACAGGGTAGAGTTATTCCTCTGGATTCATACCATCCAAGCACTTTTGCAGAGGAATACGCCCTGAAAACTGAGAAAGATCCGCGTCTGGTGGAGGCAGTATTGCAAGAGTCAACTCGAGTAATCCGCCAGGTCGGCGGTGTACTTATTACTGAAACTAAACACGGGTTCAAATGCGCGAACGCGGGTGTAGACGGCTCAAATGTAGGAGGTGACGACCTCATTTCCTTATTACCAGAAAATCCGGATCAAGACTGTGCCGACGTGCGACAAGAAATCCTCATATCCAACAAGATAGATATTGCTGTCATCATGACGGATACTTTCGGTCGGCCATGGAGACATGGTCAAACAAATGTTGCGATTGGAGTCTCCGGGATGGCGGCTATCAGAGATTATGTTGGCGCTGACGACTTGGACGGTAAAGAATTAAGAGTGACCTCAATATGTGTTGCTGATGAAATCGCAGGTGCTGCAGAACTCGTAATGGGAAAACTTGATGCAGTTCCCGCGACAATCATTCGTGGTTACCCCTATGACCGAGTCGAAGGAACAGCAGCCGAGATAGTACGCGAGACCCCACTGGATTTGTTTCCATAGGTAATAATTTAATGAAACGTGACAATCCTTTGGTCGTCGAAATATCTCAAATAATCAAAGATGCTCTTGTAGATGCAGCTGACTCCCGGTTCCCAGCTTGGCTCCCTCTACCTGGATTGATGATTAGTCTCGCGACATCCTTCTACCTCTACCTTGCTCAGGGCAACGAAGTTACTGTCGGAATTATGAGTTATATCATCTGGCCAGGAGTTCCTATACTTGTGGTGGTCACTGTAATAACGTGGCTCGGCTGGCAATTAGATATCGATTAGGTACAAGAAATGCTATATCTGCTCAAAGGCAATAACGAATATGAGCTCAAAAAGCGTCTTGATGCACTCACTGATGAGCTCGACAAAGACAATGATCTCACTCGCCTCAGATACGATGATTTCCTCAGTGCTAGTGAGGGATCGATATCTGAGTTCATAGCAAAACACGCACTCACGCTACCTTTCATGGGCAGTA